>DATDNN010000195.1:0-4347 GCA_036518255.1 Allosphingosinicella sp.
CAGCATCGCCTCATATTGATCCATGAGGACGGCATATTGCTCGTCGATCGACGGATCGGCCCGGCGCTCGCCCGTCGCGAGCCAGTGCATGACCTGGCCGAGCAGCCAGGGCTTTCCGTAGGCCCCGCGCCCGATCATCACGCCGTCGGCGCCCGACTGGTTAAGGGCGGTATCCGCATCCTCGATGGAATTGATGTCGCCATTGACGATCACGGGCAGCGCCACTGCGTCCTTCACCTTGCGGACGAAAGCCCAGTCGGCCGAGCCCTTGTACATCTGATTGCGGGTGCGGCCGTGAACCGTGATCATCCTGACGCCCAGATCCTCAGCAATGCGCGCGAGTTCGGGCGCATTGAGGCTGTCGTGACACCAGCCCATGCGCATCTTAAGCGTCACGGGCACCCTTACCGCCTTCACCGTCGCCTCGATGATCGAAGCGGCGAGCTTCAAGTCGCGCATCAAGGCCGAGCCAGCGTCGCCGTTCACCACCTTCTTGACCGGGCAACCCATATTGATGTCGATGATCGCCGCGCCGCGATCCTCGTTGAGCTTCGCCGCCTCGGCCATTTCAACAGGCGAGCAGCCGGCGAGCTGCATGGACACGGGCTCTTCCACCGGATCCCAGGCGGCCTTTTGCAGCGACTGCCGCGTCTCGCGGATCATCGCCTGGCTGGCAATCATTTCGGTTACGGTCAGGCCCGCGCCATATTTCTTCACCGCCTTGCGGAAAGGCAGATCGGTGACGCCGGTCATCGGCGCCAGAATGACGGGCGCGTCGATCCGGACAGGGCCGATGGAGATGGGCGAAAGGCGGGTCATAAGCGGCTGGAGCCCTTAACCTTATTCCCGGTGGCGGGCAAGGCTCGGCTCGTCTAGAGGCGCTGCCATGACCGATGGGGGAAAGACGATAGCGCTCGTGGTGGCGGCCGGCAGCGGCAGCCGCGCGGGCGGGGACATGCCGAAGCAATATCGGCGGATCGGCGGCACGCCGCTCCTCGCCCATGCCGTGCGCAACCTGCAACGGGGAGGCGTGGACGAGGTCGCGATCGTCGTTGCCCCAGGGCAGGAGGATATGGCGCGGCAGGCGCTCACGGGCATTACCCCCCTTCCCCGCCTGATCGCGGGCGGCGCCACCCGGCGCGAGTCCGTCCGCAACGGGCTTGAGGCGATCGCAGCCGAGGGCGGCGCGGCCAGTATTCTGATTCACGACGCGGCTCGCCCGTTCCTGCCCGGTGTCGTGATCGACGCCCTGCTAGAGGCGCTCGAGAAGAGTGAAGGCGCCGTTCCGGTTCTTCCGGTCGTCGATACGCTGGCGGAGGGTGACGAGGGTCTCGGCGGCACGGTTCGCAGAGAGGGTCTCTATCGCGTGCAGACCCCCCAGGCCTTTCGCTTTGCCGCGATCCTCGACGCGCATCGCCGCTGGTCACCGGATGCGGAGGCCACGGACGACGCGCAGGTCGCACGGGCGGCGGGTTATGATGTCGCCATGGTGGCGGGAGACGAAAGCTTGGCCAAGATCACCTACGAAGCGGACTTCCTGCGGGCGGAATCGTTCCTGGCCGCCGCGCTGGTGAGCCGCACCGGCATGGGTTTCGACGTCCATGCCTTTGCCGACGGCGAGGCCCTTTGGCTCGGCGGCGTCCGCATACCCCATGCGCGCGGTCTTTCCGGTCACAGCGACGCCGACGTTCTGCTCCATGCGCTCACCGACGCCCTGCTAGGCGCCATCGGCGCGGGCGATATCGGCGATCATTTTCCGCCGAGCGATCCGCAATGGCGCGGCGCCGCGTCGAGTCTCTTCCTCGACCATGCCCGCGCGCTGATCGAGGCAAAGAGCGGGATCATCGATCATGTCGACGCCACGATCATCTGCGAGGCGCCAAAGATCGGCCCCCACCGGGACGCGATCCGGCAGTCCGTCGCCCATCTGTTGCGGCTGCCACTCCCGAGGGTTAGCATCAAGGCCACGACGACCGAGCGGCTGGGCTTCACCGGCCGCGGCGAGGGCATCGCCGTGCAAGCCGTCGCGACCGTGCGTGTTCCGGGAGACGAAGCGTGAAGACGATCCTGATGGCGGCGATGCTCGCCCTTCCCCAGCCCGGATTCTCCCCGCCTGACGAGAAGCCCTGCCTATCGCGCGCTGAAGCGGCGGATATGGGCGCCTTCTTCATGCCCGCGATCATCGATGGCGTGGCGCGCAAGTGCAGCGCCGCTCTACCCGGCTCGGCCTTCCTGAAGGGCGCGCACCGCCCATTGACGGCCCGGCTCCGGCAGGAACAGCCCGCCCGCTGGCCGCGCGCGAAGGCGGCCATCGAGAAAATCGGCGGCAAGAAGATGCCTTCCCTCTTCGGCGAAGAGTTCGTTCAGAAGATGGCCGAGGCGACGGTCACCGGCATGGCGCTCCAGAGGATCGGCGCTAAGGATTGCGGCACGGTAAGCGAGGTGCTCGGCACGATCGCGCCCCTTCCCGCCGCCAATTTCGGCCGGCTTTTCGCCCTGCTGATGGAGACCGGCGCCGCAGGCAAGGCGGAGGACCGGCCGTTCCGGATTTGCGAAGGGGGCGGCGCATGAGCGACGCCCGCGACACGATCCTCCCCGATATTCTCGTAGAAGCCGCGCGGCGGGTGCTCGACGCGAACCGCGCGGCGGGCCGCCGGATCACCGTGGCCGAAAGCTGTACCGGCGGGCTCGTCAGCGCAGCGCTGACCGAGATACCGGGCTCTTCGGACATTTTCGATGGCGGCTTCGTCACCTATTCCAACGAGGCGAAGATGAGCGCGCTCGGCGTCAGCGACGACGTGCTGGGCACGTTCGGCGCGGTGTCCGTGGCGGTCGCCTGGAGCATGGCACAGGGTGCCCTAAACAGGAGTCGGGCCGATACCGCAGTGGCGATCACGGGCGTCGCCGGCCCTGGCGGCGGGAGCGAGAAGAAGCCGGTCGGTACGGTTATCTTCGCCCGCGCGCGCCGCGATGCGGAGCCCGACGAGGTCGTGGCCGACAAGAAGGAATTCGGCGATCTCGGCCGGGGCGGCGTCCGGCTTCAGGCGGCGCTGTGCGCGCTGGAACTGCTGATGCCGGATGCGGAAGATCCGGCGCCGTAGAGGGCGGCAGCCCGCTCCTCAAAAGCGAAGATCATCCGGCGGAGCGCCCGGTCGAACACCTGGCCCGCCAGCGTCTCGAAAATGCGGGATTTGAATGCGAAATCGACGCAGAAATCGACGTCCGTTCCGCCTTTCCCGTCGGGTGCGAACTTCCAGCTGTTCGTCAGATATTTGAGCGGGCCTTCGACATATTCGACCGTAATCTCGCGCGGCCTCACCTTCTGCACGCGGGAGGTGAAGGTTTCCTTCAAGGCGCCGAAACCGACGATGAGATCGGCCACCATCTCCGTCTCGCTGTCGGAACGGATGCGCGTGGCCGCGACCCAGGGTAGGAATTCCTGATAGCGTTTCACGTCCGCCACGAGATCGAACAATTGCTCGGGCGTGTAGGGCAGGTTCCGCTTTTCGGTGTGACGGGGCATGGCGCCCTTAACGGCCTGCGGCGAGTTTCGCCTCGCGCGCTGCCTTCATCTTCGCGAAATCGTCGCCGGCATGATAGCTCGACCGGGTGAGCGGGCTTGCCGCGACCAGCAGGAAGCCCTTGGCCCGTGCGATGGCGGCATAGGCGCTGAACGCCTGAGGGGTCACGAACTCCTCCACCTTCGCGTGGCGCGGTGTCGGCTGGAGATATTGGCCCATGGTAAGGAAGTCGACGTCGGCGGACCGCATGTCGTCCATCACCTGATGGACTTCGAGCCGCTGCTCGCCAAGGCCCACCATCACGCCCGATTTGGTGAAGATGGTCGGATCCTGCCGCTTCACGCTTTCCAGCAGGCGCAGCGAGGCATAATAACGAGCGCCAGGCCGGATGGTCGGATAGAGGCGCGGCACCGTTTCCAGATTGTGGTTGTAGACGTCCGGCCGCGCCGCGACGATCGCTTCCACCGCGGCTTCCGGTTTGTTGCGGAAATCGGGGGTGAGAATCTCGATCGTGGTCGAAGGCGTGTTGCGGCGGAGCGCCTCGATCACCTTCACGAACTGCTTCGCGCCGCCATCGGGCAGATCGTCGCGGTCGACCGAGGTGATGACGATATGTTCGAGGCCAAGCTCGGCCGCCGCGGTGGCGACATGTTCGGGCTCCAGCGGATCGACCGCGCGCGGCATGCCGGTCTTGACGTTGCAGAAGCGGCAGGCGCGCGTGCAGACGTCGCCCAGGATCATCACCGTCGCGTGTTTCTTGGTCCAGCACTCGCCGATATTCGGACAGGCGGCCTCTTCACACACCGTGGTGAGGTTCTTGGAGCGC
>DATDNN010000196.1:0-3568 GCA_036518255.1 Allosphingosinicella sp.
AGATTTCGCCGGGCTTGCCCGCCCGCACATTATCGATCTCCTGATCGATCAGCGCGAACAGCGCCTCGCGCAGGCCGTGGGGCGACATGGTGATGAGTTCGAGGCCGCGGGGCTCCACATAACCGGTGATATAGTTGAACAATTGCGCCGCATCGCGGCCCGCGCGCGGATCGGCGGTGAAGAAACTGACGTCGGTATACATCCGCGCGGTGCCGGGATGATAATTGCCCGTACCGAAATGGCAGTAGGTGCGATAGCCCTTCTCCTCCCGGCGCACGACCATCGACACCTTGGCATGTGTCTTCCAGTCGATGAAGCCGTAGACGACCTGCACGCCCGCGCGCTCCAGGGCGTTGGCCCAGAGCAGGTTCTGTTCTTCGTCGAAGCGGGCCTTCAGTTCCACGACGGCGGTCACCGATTTCCCGGCCTCCGCGGCATCGATCAGGGCACGCACGACAGCGGACTGCTTGCCGGCGCGGTAAAGGGTCTGCTTGATCGCCACCACGTCCGGATCCTCCGCCGCCTGGCGCAGGAAGGCGACCACCACCTCGAACGTCTCATACGGGTGGTGGACGACGATATCCTTGGCGCGGATCGCTGCGAAGCAATCGCCGCCATGTTCGCGGATACGTTCGGGGAAACGCGGTGCGAAGGGCGGGAATTTGAGATCCGGACGATCCTCATCGACGAGCGCGGCGAGATCAGCGATACCGAGAAACCCGGTGGATTCCGAAATCAGCGCCTCACTCGCATCGAGGCCCTCGCGCACCAAAGTTTCAAGCGCATCCGGCATGTCGGCCTCCAGCTTCAGCCGGATAACCCGGCCGCGCCTGCGCCGTTTGATGGCCGAGCGGAAATAGCGGACGAGATCCTCGGCCTCCTCCTCCACCTCGATGTCGCTGTCGCGGATGATGCGGAAGGCACCGTGTCCCAGCACCTCATAATCGGGAAAGATCGCACCGATATAGCGGCGGATCAGGGTTTCGATCGCCATGTAGCGGGCGGACTTGCCCGGCAGGCGGATGAAGCGCGGCAGCGTCGCCGGCACCATCAGCAGCTCGCGGATCGGCTCCCCGTCGCTCAGCCGCTTCATGTCGAAGATGAGCGAAAAGCCCTTGTTGGGAATGAAGGGGAACGGGTGGGCGGGATCGATCGCCTGCGGCGTCAGGATCGGGAAAATCTGCTCGCGGAATTGCCGGTCGAGCCACAGGGCGGCTTCGGCGTCGAGCGGCTCGTTGCCGACTACGATGAAGTCCTTTTCGGCAAGCTCGGTCTTGAGGCTATTCCAAACCTGCTGCTGGCTCGCGGTCAGCGCGTCGGCCTCCTCGGCGATAGCCGCAAGCTGCTGGGCGGGCGTAAGGCCGTCGGCGGATCGCTCCTCGACGCCCAGCAATTGCTGGCCCTTGAGCCCTGCCACCCGCACCATGAAGAATTCGTCGAGATTATTGCCGGATATGGAGAGGAAGTTCAGCCGTTCGAGCAACGGGTGGGCGGGATTGCAGGCCTCCTCCAGCACGCGCCGGTTGAAGGCGAGCCAGGAAAGCTCCCGGTTGAAATAGAACTGTGCCGCCTCCTCGGGCGGGCGGGCGGTGAGGCTAGCCATCGGCGCCTCCGACGAGGCCGCTTTCGGCCAGCGCCGCGCGCACGACCGGCATGGTCAGGCGGCTGCGGCCCGAAAGCACGGCCCTGTCTATCGCATCCACGGCGCGCAGAACCGCAACATAGCTGCGTTCGATCCGGGAGACGATGAATTGGGGAAGATCGGGCGGTGTCACGATGCCACGATCCTCCAGCAATTTTACAATCAGGTTACCAAGCAACGCGTCGTCCGGCGGGCCGATCTCGACATGCGGGGTCGCGGCAAGGCGCGAGCGCAGGTCCGGAAGGCTGACTTCCCAATGCGGACGGTCGGCGATGAGGAGGATCGGACGGCGCGCGGCTTGCGCTTCGTTCCAGGCGTGGAACAGCGCCTCTTCCTCGTGGCGCTCCACGTCGTCGAACAGGCGCCCGCCGACCTTGCGGGCGAAAATGCCGCCGAGCAGGCTTCTGCCGGATTTGCGCGGCCCGGTAAGAAGCGTCGCCATAACGGGCCAGGTGTGCCAGCGGCGCAGATGTTCGAAAGCCGCGCGGTTCGAATCGGAGAGGATGAAATCCTCTTCGCCATTTGCCACCGGCCAATCGAGCGGTAGCGCGATCTGGCCCATATTACTGCCCCGGCCGCGAAATGGTGAGCGTGGAGCCGCTGGCCTGCACCGTCCATCCCCGTGCGCGGAGCGCCGCCGCGAGCGCCGCCGTATCGCCGACGAAGGTCACGCGCATCACCGACGTTCCGCCGAGCGCGAGGCTGGTCGTGAGCGCCGATGTGACGCCCGGTATGCCGCTCACCGAAATCTCGGCTTCCGCCACGGTGTTGGACGTCGGGCTCTGATAGCGGATGCTGAACGGCTGTGCGGTGCCGACAGGCATCGGCGGCAGCGCCTCTTCGGGTCCCTGGTTCGCCGCCTCGATCTGCTCGGCCGCGGTTTCCGCGACTTCGGGCTCGACAGGAATGAGCGAGCGATCGAACGGCAGCCGCCCCTCGGCGAGGGCCTTGGCATAAGCCGAGTCGATGCGCTGCACGCCCGCGTCGAGGAGCTTCGGGATCAGCGCGCTCCGCTCGACCCGCAGCACGAAGCGGTCGATCAGCTGGTAATCCGGTCCGTGCCGGGCGGTGAAGATGCCGATGACGGGGCCGCCCGGATAGAGGCGCTTCAACTGCACTTCGGGCACGACGATGTCGGCCGCGCCATATTGTTCGAGCAAAGTGCGCCACCAGCCGCGGTTCGGCCGCTGTGTCTGCGCGGCGTTGAGGAGCAGCGGGTCGATGCCGGAGCCCACCGGGCGCACATAATCGATCGGGCTGTTGTTGGTGCGGAAACGCGCCCAGGCCCGCTGCCATTCGTTGCGCGATTCGAAGCTCTGCTCGAAACCGCCGGTGAGCATGACGGGAATGACGAGCATCGGCTGGGAATGATGTACCTCGCCCTGCACCCCGAGCAGCCCTGCCGTCCGCGCGCGATCGAAGAGGACACCAAGCGTCGCGATATAGCGTTTGGGCCCGATCTGCTCCTGCTCGACGACCACGGCGGATACCATGCCGCTCAGCACGGAATCGGAAAGGTCCGGCGCTTCGGAGGCCGGGCGTCCATGCGTCTTGGCCCACAGCGTCTTCCAGCCTTTCGAAAGAGCAAGGCGCCAGCCCCCGGCGCGCGCCGCTTCCGCATTGGCCGCGGCCACGTCCACTTCGATCCCCGTCACTTCGAACGTGCCGGAACTGTCGATCGGCGCGATGCCGCGATCATCGCCTTCGAGCTGTGCATAGAGCACGCCGCCGCCTGTCAGCAGCAAGGCGGCAAGGGCGCAGATCAGAAGGGAGGGTCTACGGAAAAGGCTCACGAACAGCCTTTTGGCGAGTTGAGCGTGGAAATCCAAGCGGGATATGGCTAGTCGCGCATTATGAACGACGATGATCGGCACAATGAATCCTACACCTACGCCAAGGCGGGTGTATCCATCGCGGCAGGCAATG
>DATDNN010000197.1:0-4586 GCA_036518255.1 Allosphingosinicella sp.
CTGGTAGTTGCGCCCCGCCATCGCTTCGTCCTTGCGGTCGTCGACCGCCTCTTCCACGTCGCTCATTGCCCGTAACCCCTCTCAACCCGTTCAATCCTGAGCGCGGCACGGCCTTCCTGATCGCCGATCGATCCGAAGGCGAGCAGTCGCCCCGACACCAGCAGCGGCACGCTCGGCGGCAGGCTCACCGGGATCACGTCGCCCGGCTCCAGCGCCAGAAGCTCCGACACCGAGATGCTGGGCCGCGCCAGCACACTCCGCGCCTGGATACGGACCTCGCCCAAGGCGGCGACCATACGTTGGCGCGCCGTCTTGCTGCTGTCGTCATGCACTTTGGCAGCAAGCTCATTCTCCACCGATCGCAGCGCCGAGACCGGATAGAGAATGTCGATTTTCTGCGGACGGCCCTGCCCCAGCGTCACCGTGAAACGTGCCACCGCCACCGGCTCGTCCCCGCGGACGAGGCTGGCATAGGCGGTGTTCGTTTCGCGCGACATGAGCTGCGGCTTCACCGTCATCACTTCCGACCAGACTTCCGCAAGCGTCTCTATGAACGTTTCCGAAAGCCGAACCAGAAGCCTTTCTTCTGTAGCGGTAAATTCATTAAATTTCCGTTCATCATACTCGCCGGATCCGCCGTAGAACATGTCCACGAGGCGGCTGATGAAGCTGGGTTCGAGCGCGATCAGCACGGCGCCCTTCAAGGGCCGGAAGCGATAGAGGCTGATACTCGAAAATTCCGGCTGTTCCAGCCGCCAGCTCTCGAACCGGCGCACCGTCACCCGCTCCGCCTCCACGCCCGGCTTGTCGCGCGCGAACGGCTCGATCACGTCGCGCAGCTTGCGCGCCATGCGGACCGACAGGCGGTCGACGGCAGGCAGCATCGGCATTGGCGGGATCGCCTCATTGCCGAAGGAATAGGGCCGGGCGCCGAACGCCGGCGCCACCTTCGGATCGGCTGCGGCATGTTCGTTAAGTTCGTCCAGCATCGCGGCGACTTCATCGCCCGATAGGGCTGCGGATTTGGTGGCGGCGGACTTTGTCATTGGATCACCATGCTTGTGAAATAGACATCGTCGATGCCGCCAAAGCCTTCCTTCTGCTTCAGCACATCGTTGATCGCGATCTTGAGCTGCTTGCGAAGTGCGTCCTTGCCCTCCGGCGTTGCTAGCGCGAGAGAATCCTGATTGGACAAAGTCATCAGCACGGCTGAGCGGATCGCCATTTCGTGCAGCTCGACATTCTCGATGACCTTCTCGTCGTAGAAGGTCGACACGCCGAGCCCGAGCTGGACGAAGCCGTCCGTATCGCGAAGGTTCACCGTGAAATTGTCCTTGAGCGGATAATAGGACGCCTTGAACTTGCGCGGATCGGGCGAGCTATCGCCCTTCGCCGAAGCATATTTGGCGGCTTCCGCTTCGGTCGTGCCTTCCTTCAGCACGAGCTTCGGGAGATGCTCGTCCTCGGCCGGTTCGGCGTGGCCGCCCTTCCCGCCCATCATTCCGCTGGCATAAAGACCCGCGCCGACCCCGCCGCCGCCAATGCCAAGCACCAGTACGGTCAGCAGCAGGATTTTCTTCATCTTGCCCTTCTTCTTCACGGGCTTTTCAGTCTCACTCATGGCGCGTCCTTATGCGTAGCGATCGGAGCCGCTCGGGGCAGCTGCACGATCCGGTTGCTCTTCGGCGCGCAGGTCACCGCGCGCGGTTCTCACGTGGGGATTGGGATTATCCTGCTGGCGGCGCGGATCGGCGGATGCGCCATTCTGCCCACTGCCGAGATCGACATGCGTCTCGGCGATCCGTACGCCCTGCGCCCGTGCTTCCGCGACAAGGCGCGGCTGGGCATCGGCGATCACGCTACGCGCCGCTTCCGTGTCGGCGGTGAGCCGTATGGTCGTGCCGTTGTGGCCGTGGCTTACCTCGACCTTCAGGGTGCCGAGCGTTTCGGGGTTGAGGCGGAAGCGAAGCTGACCGTCCTTGCCGCCGGTCTGCGCGATGTCCTTTGCGAGCTGATCCAGCCATTCGCCGTCCCTGGCGAGATCGAGCTGCCGTTCGACCATTATTTCGTCCCCAGCCGGAAGGGTGAAGGACGGGATGTCGGCAGGGCGATCGATTGGACGGGCTGACGGTTGCGCCGCATCCACCGCCAGGATCTGCGGCAACAGGGCGTCGGCCTTTGCCGGAAGGGGCGAACCGGCGATGCGATCCAGCTCGACTGGCTCCGCCTTGGAAGGCCGGGGAGAAAGAACCGGCAAAACCGCACTCAATTGCGCGAGCGGCCTGTGCGGTTCGCCCTGACGCTCCATGAGCCGGGCCATGGCCGCCATATCCACCTTGCCGGGAGCCAACTTGCCGAGATGCGCGATGCTTTCCGGACCTTCCGGTTCAAACGCATTCTCATTCTTAGCAATACTTTCTTCCACCTGGGGCTTATCGGCCAATGGCGTATTATTGGAGGTCGCATCGGCCACTTCCGGGATGGCCGCCGGAACTTGCGCGGGCATGGCATTTACCGGGGCATTGCCGGCAAGCGCAGGTTCCGCGCTTACCTTGGCGACGGGGGCCGCAGGAACAGGAAGGACCATGAAGAGGCTTGCCAGCGCTGCGGCGTTCTCGTCCTGCTCCTCTTCTGCGCCCGGGGCGGGCTGAACAGTCACCTCGGCCGTCTCCTCCCCCTCCATCGACGGAAGCGCAGCGATTTCGACCGGCGATGAAGAGAGAAAGGGAATAGTCGCGGCATCCCCTTGAGGCGTGGCGCTTTCGGGCGAAGCCACAAGGGTGGACATGAGCTGCGTGAACAGATCCGCGCTCGCGGCCTCCGCCGCAGGCTCGGCGGCGAGATCGGCGGGCGCGCCCGCGATCTTTATGTTGGAAGGGGCGGTCATCACATTTCGTCTCCTTGCCCTGCTGCCTTGCCGCGATGGCGGATGGAGGCGGCGATGCGTTTTTCCTCCCGCTCCTCGTCCGCGGCGGCGGCCTTGTCCTTCAATTTGTCTGCGCCTTCCTGGCGGATGCGCGCGGCGAGGCGGACTTTGTCCTTGGCGTCGGCCACCATGCGCGCGCTCTTGATCGTGCGCTCCAGCCCCTCACGCGCCTTTTCGAGACGCATTGCGAGTTCGCCGATGCTGCCCATGACCGCGCCCGAAGTCGTGCCGGCCTGCGCCGTCAGTTCGGCGCGAAGGCGGTCGAGCTGCTCGCTGTTCATTTCCAGCATGTTGACCTTGCCCAGCGCCTTGGCGGCGTCAGCGGCAGCGAGGTCGTGCTGAATGTGGCGGACGCGGGCGATGCGCGCGCGCTGGCGAGACACCGGGCTCATCGTCCAAATCCCTCGATCAGCGCGGCTTTCGCCTCTTCGAAGCCGACGCGTTCGCCCGGCGCCTGCTTCAGGAAAGCGAGGATTTCCTGCCGCCGCTGGATGGCTTCATCGATCGTCTCGTCGCCGCCCGCCTGATAGGCGCCCATCAGGATGAGATCGCGATTTTCCTCATAGGCGGACCACAGGCGGCGCAGCATGGAAGCGGCGTGGAGATGTTCCGGCGTCACGCAATCCGGCATGACGCGGGAGAGCGAGCGACCGATATCGATGGCCGGATAGACGCCTTGCTCGCCGAGCGCGCGGGAAAGGACGATATGACCGTCCACGATGTCGCGCGCGGCGTCCACGATGGGATCGTTCGTGTCGTCGCCGTCCGCTAGCACCGTATAGAGGGCGGTGATCGATCCGCCGGTGCGGCTGTCCGACCCCGCCCGTTCGACGAGACGGGGAATGAGGCCGAGCGCGGAAGGCGGATAGCCCTTGGCGGTCGGCGGCTCGCCAAGCGACAGGCCGATCTCGCGCTGGGCATGGGCGACGCGCGTCAGGCTGTCGATGAGCAGCAGCACCTTCTTGCCCTGGGCGCGGAAATATTCGGCGATGGCGGTGGCGCGCATCGCGGCGCGGAGGCGGAGGAGCGGCGCATGGTCGGCGGGAACGGCCACCACGACCGATTTCTCGCGCACCTTGCCCGAAAGCTTGGTGGCGAGGAAGTCGCTCACCTCGCGGCTGCGCTCGCCGATCAGGCCCACGACGACCACGTCAGCATCCGCACCCGCGATCATCTGACCCATCAGCACGGATTTGCCAACGCCGGAGCCCGCGATGATCGCGATGCGCTGGCCTACGCCGGCCGTCAGTAGCGCGTTCACCGCGCGGACTCCGATGTCGAACGGCTGGGTGACTCGGCCCCGATCGAGCGGATTGCCCTGCTGTCCGGAGAGCGGCCAGCGTTCCACCGTGGTAACCGGTCCACGCCCATCGAGCGGCGCGCCGAGCGCATCGACCACTCGGCCGAGCAACGCCGGGCCGACATCGGCCATATTGCCGCCCGCGAACGGCTCGACCCGCGTGCCGCTGGCGTGAGGTGCATCCCCGTCCAGGGCCATCAGCAAAGTGCGATTGCCGCGAAAGCCGACCACTTCCGCGCGCGCCACATGGCCGTCCGCCGCGATGATGCGCGCACCAGCGCCGATCGGCTGGTTGAAGCCGGTCGCTTCCAGCATCAGCCCGTCATAAGCGGCAAGCTTGCCGATCCGGCGCGCACGGCC
>DATDNN010000198.1:0-2228 GCA_036518255.1 Allosphingosinicella sp.
TTGCAGGGCGGGCGCAAGGGCAAGTCCGGCACCTGGTCGACGGACGTCAACGAGCTGGAGCGGCTCGCCAAGGACGGCGTGCCCATCGCCAACATGATCCTCGAATGGCGCCAGCTATCGAAGCTTAAAGCCACCTATACCGACGCACTCGTCGAACAGATCAATCCGGATACGGGCCGCGTCCATACGAGCTACAGCCTGTCCGGAGCGCAGACCGGGCGCCTGTCCTCCACCGACCCCAATCTCCAGAACATCCCGATCCGTACCGAGGTCGGCCGCCGCATCCGCGACATGTTCATCGCCGAGGAGGGCAATGTCATCCTCGCCGCCGACTATAGCCAGATCGAGCTTCGCCTCGCCGCCCATATGGCGGACGTGCCGGAGCTGAAGCGCGCCTTCGCGCAAGGGGCGGACATTCACAGCATTACCGCGCAGGAATTGTTCGGCGAAGTCAATCGCGACACCCGCGCCAATGCCAAGACGATCAATTTCGCGATCCTCTACGGCATTTCGCGCTGGGGCCTTGCCGGGCGGCTCGGCATCACCGCCGAAGAAGCGCAGGCGATGATCGACCGTTATTTCGAACGCTTCCCGGGCATTTCCAATTATATCGCCGACACACTCCACAAGGTGCGGGACCTTGGCTACACGACCACCTTGTTCGGCCGGAAAACCCATTTCCCGAGCATCAAGAGCAAGACCCAGCACGAGCGGCAGGGCGCCGAGCGCGCCGCGATCAACGCGCCGATCCAGGGCACCAGCGCCGACATCATCAAGCGTGCCATGGCCCGCATGTGCCCGGCGCTCGAAGCCGAAGGCCTTGGGGGCGTGCGCATGCTGATGCAGGTGCATGACGAACTGGTCTTTGAAGTGCCCGAAGCCGATGCGGAGCGCGCCGGCGCCGTCATCCGCCGCGTGATGGAGCGCGCGGCCGAGCCCGCCGTCACCCTGTCCGTGCCCCTCGGCGTCGAAATCGGCACCGGCCGCAACTGGGGTGAAGCACATTGACGGCGGCCACCCCGGCGGAGGGGAATGAGGATATCGCGGCGCTCGCCCGGGGCGGGCGGACCAATTTCTTCGGCTTCCTGCTGCGCCTTGCCGCGCGCCTGCCTTTCCTGTTCATCGCGGGCCGCGTCTACGGGCCGGAGATACTCGGCCGCTTCGCTTATGCGGTGCTGATCGTCGAATTCGCCGCCCAGCTCGCGACGCTGGGGTTGAAACGCGGTCTTGCCCAGCAGCTTTCCTCAACGGACAAGGAACATGTTTGCGTGGTGGCGGACGCCCTGCTCGTCGCCTTCATCGCGTCCGCGATCGCGACCGTGGTTCTGGGCCTCTTCCCCCAGGCCATGTTCCCCAACAGCGCGATCCACGGCCTCGAATGGCTGCTGCCGCTGATCGTCTTCGCGATTGCCGGATCCGACGTGGCGCTCGCGGCGCTCGCCTACCGGCGCAATGTGAAGGCGACGGTGACGGCGCGGGCGGTGGTCGAGCCCTGGACGATCAGCATCGCCGCCTTCGTCCTCTCCTATCTCTCTTCGCGCGACGGCCTTATCATTGCTTATGTGCTTTCGATGGTGGCGGCGCTGATCGCCTCGCTCATCCCGCTCTACAGAAGCTACGGCCTGCCGCACGGCTGGCGGCCCGGTCCCGGCGCGCTCTGGGCGCTTGCCCGCCGCAACACGCCGCTCGCCGCCGCCGATGCGATCGAATGGGGCTCCCGCCGCCTGGACATCGCCATACTCGGCCTCTTCTTCTCGCCCGCCATCGTCGGCGTCTATTATGTCGCGCAGCAGGTCGCCTCGCTGCCGCAGAAGCTCAAGACCAGCTTCGATCCCATCCTCGGACCAGTGATCACCGAGAAGCTGGCCGAAGGCGACAAGGCCGCCGTCGCGCGGCAGGTGCGGCAGGTGGGCTTCTGGATCATCGCGGCGCAAACCGGCATCGCGCTTGCCCTCGCCATTCCGGGCGAGGCGGTGATGGGCCTCGTCGGCCCGGGCTTCGTCGGCGGCACCGGGGCGCTGGCCTTCCTGCTATTCGCCGAAGCGATCGCGGCAACTGCGGTCGTGTCGGAGGCGGCGCTCGTCTATATTGCCCGCCACCGCAACCTCATGATCTCGATCCTGATGCTGACGGTGCAGGCGGCGCTCTCCATCATTCTCATCGAGTTGTTGAAGGACGTGCGGCCCTATTTCCCGCGCTACATGGTCGATGCCGCGGGCAAGGCGATT
>DATDNN010000199.1:0-8005 GCA_036518255.1 Allosphingosinicella sp.
CTCCGGCGCGGTGCCGGGCGACTGCCTGTGGGTCACGGGCGCGATCGGCGATGCGGGCGCGGGGCTGGCGATCGCGCGGGGCGCTGACGGCCCGCCCGCGCTTCTGGACCGCTACCGGCGGCCGCAGCCGCGCCTTGCGGCCGGACAAGCGCTTTGCGGCCTTGTCCATGCGATGATGGACGTGTCCGACGGGCTGCTGATCGACGCCCGGCGCTTGGCTGAAGCGAGCGGCGCGGCGATGGAGATAGAGTTTTCCTCCATTCCCCTGTCGGAAGATTTCGTCCGCTTCGCGGGCCTCGATCGCGAGGCAAGGCTCCGCGCGGCCACGGCCGGGGACGATTACGAACTGCTATTCGCCGCACCGGCCACGAATAGTTCGCAAATCGAGGCGATTGCTATCCGTATCGGCATTCCGATGACATGCATCGGCAAAGTCATCGAAGGATCGGGACTGCGCCTGAAGGCGGGCGATGAAGACGTGCCGCTCCCCGCTTCGCTCGGTTACGAACATCAAGGCCAATCCTGACGGCTTGCAACCTTCCCGCCGCCTGTTACACCTTCCTCTTGTACCGGGCTTCCTCTGGTATTCAGTGGCGTAAATCAAAGGCCCGGACGATAAAGGGGAAGGAGAGTTCATGGACATTGTGTTTGTCGCCATAGCCTGCGGGGTGCTCGCGGTGCTGTATGGCTTCGTGACCTCGAGGCAGGTGCTCGCCGCCTCCGCGGGGAACGAGCGGATGATCGAAATCGCCGGCGCCATCCAGGAAGGGGCCAAGGCCTATCTCGGCCGCCAATATACTACCATCGCGGTCGTCGGCGTCGTTGTCGCGGCGCTCGTCTTCTTCTTCCTCGGCGCGACCGAGGCGATCGGCTTCGCCATCGGCGCGATCCTGTCGGGCGCGGCAGGCTATATCGGCATGAACATTTCGGTGCGCGCCAACGTCCGCACCGCCGAAGCGGCCCGCACCAGCCTGCAACGCGGTCTCACTGTCGCCTTCCGGGCGGGTGCGATCACCGGCCTGCTTGTCGCGGGTCTCGCGCTGCTCGCCATCTCGGTCTTCTTCTACGTGCTCGTCCAGGACGGATCCGATCCGGCGCGCCGCGACGTGGTCGATGCTCTGGTCGCCCTGTCGTTCGGCGCCTCGCTCATCTCCATCTTCGCGCGTCTCGGCGGCGGCATTTTCACCAAGGCGGCCGACGTCGGCGCCGATCTCGTCGGCAAGGTCGAGGCCGGCATTCCGGAGGACGATCCCCGCAACCCCGCCGTGATCGCGGACAATGTCGGCGACAATGTCGGCGATTGCGCAGGCATGGCCGCCGACCTCTTCGAAACCTATGTTGTGACCGTCGGCGCGACGATGGTGCTGATCGCGCTGCTCGTCGGCAGCGCGGCCACCAATATCCTCAACCTCATGGCCCTGCCGCTCGCCATTGGCGGCGTCTGCATCGTCACTTCCATCATCGGCACCTATTTCGTTCGCCTCGGCGCGAAGGAATCGATCATGGGCGCCCTCTACAAGGGCTTCTGGACCACTGCGATCCTCTCCATTTTCGCGCTTTACGGCGTCACCCAATGGGTACTCGGCGATCTCAATGCGGTGATCGGCGGTCCCGCCCAGGCCGCGGGCTTCGAGGTCGAACCGCAGGTCGCGGCGGGCGCGGGCGGCTTTACCGGCTGGGATCTCTTCTATTCGATGCTGGTGGGCCTTGCGGTGACCGGCCTCATTGTCTGGATCACCGAATATTATACCGGCACCAATTATCGCCCGGTGAAGTCGATCGCCAAAGCCTCGCAGACCGGCCACGGCACCAACGTGATCCAGGGCCTGGCGATCAGCCTCGAATCGACCGCGCTCCCGACCCTTGTCATCTGCGTCGGGATCATTGTCGCCTATCAGCTCGCCGGTCTCATCGGCATCGGCTTCGCGGCGACCGCGATGCTGGCGCTGGCCGGCATGGTCGTGGCTTTGGACGCCTATGGCCCCGTCACCGACAATGCCGGCGGCATCGCCGAAATGGCTGGCCTGGAGGATGCCGTGCGCGTCCGTACCGACGCGCTGGATGCGGTCGGCAATACGACCAAGGCGGTGACGAAGGGTTATGCCATCGGCTCGGCGGGCCTTGCCGCCCTCGTCCTGTTCGGGGCCTATACGACCGATCTCGGCATCTACTTCCCGGGCACGGCGGTCGATTTCAGCCTGTCGAACCCCTACGTCATCGTCGGCCTGCTGCTCGGCGCGCTCCTCCCCTATCTCTTCGGAGCCATGGGCATGACCGCCGTCGGCCGCGCGGGCGGCGCGGTGGTCGAGGAAGTGCGCGGCCAGTTCCGCGACAATCCCGGCATCATGAAGGGCACCAGCCGTCCGGATTATGCCCGGACTGTCGATCTCGTCACCAAGGCTGCGATCCGGGAGATGATCCTCCCCTCGCTCCTTCCGGTGCTGGCGCCCATCGCCGTCTATTATGTGATCACGCTGACGGCGGGCCAGGCCAACGGCTTCGCGGCCCTCGGCGCGCTCCTCCTTGGCGTGATCGTCTCAGGCCTCTTCGTCGCGATCTCGATGACGAGCGGCGGCGGCGCCTGGGACAATGCCAAAAAGTATATCGAGGACGGCAATTACGGCGGCAAGGGTTCGGAAGCCCACAAGGCGGCCGTGACGGGCGACACGGTCGGTGATCCCTACAAGGATACGGCGGGCCCCGCCGTCAATCCGATGATCAAGATCACCAATATCGTGGCGCTCCTGCTCCTCGCGGCGCTCGCGGGACACGGCGCGGTTTGATCCTGCCTTCCTAATGGAAAGGCCCGTCCGGTAATCCGGGCGGGCCTTTTCTGTTGCCGCGCCGGAACATCGCCCTATCAGGGCGGGCATGACGCGGATCGGGGTGTTCGAAGGGCAGCTGGCGGCGCTGGCGGCGGCGGGGCGGCTGCGGCGATTGTCGCCGCGCGCGGGGCTGGATTTTTCGTCGAACGATTATCTGGGTCTCGCCGGCGATCCGGCCATCGCGCGGGCGGTGGCGGAGGCGATCGCGGCGGGCGTGCCGGTGGGATCGGGCGGATCGCGGCTGCTGCGCGGCAACGCGCCCGAGCATGAGGCGCTGGAGGCGAAGGCCGCGGCCTTCCTCGGGGCCGAGGCGGCATTGTTCTTCTCCTCCGGTTTCGCGGCGAACACGGCGCTTTTCTCCACCCTGCCGCAGAAAGGCGATCTCATCGTCGCCGATGCGCTCGTCCATGCGAGCGTGCATGACGGGCTGCGGCGTTCGCGGGCGGAGCATGTTCTCGTTCCCCACAATGACGTCGATGCCTTCGGAGATGCGATCCGCGCCTGGCGCGCGCGCGGCGGCATGGGGCGGGTGTGGATCGCCTTCGAAACCCTCTATTCGATGGAGGGCGACCGTGCGCCGGTGGACGCGCTCGCCGCGCTTGCGGGGGCGGAGGATGCCTGGCTGCTGATCGACGAGGCGCATGCAACGGGCGTGCATGGCCCTGCCGGACGCGGCCTCGCCGCCGCGCTCGAAGGGGCGGACAATGCCGTCACCCTCCACACCTGCGGCAAGGCGATGGGCGTGGAAGGCGCGATCGTCACGGGTCCGCGCGCGATCGCCGATTTCCTCGTCAACCGGGCGCGCCCCTTCATCTTTTCGACCGCGCCGTCGCCGCTGATGGCGGTCGCTGCGTCGGCCGCGCTCGACAGGATCGCGGCGGGCGACGATCTGCGTGCGCGCCTCGCGGAATTGACCCGCCGGGCGGCCACGCGGATTTGCGCGCCCCTCGGCCTGCCTGCGCCGCAAAGCCAGATCCTGCCCGTCATCCTCGGCACGGAAGAATGCACGATGGCGGCGGCGACGGCTTTGCAGGAGGCCGGGTTCGACGTGCGCGGCATCCGGCCGCCGACCGTGCCGGACGGCACTTCCCGCCTGCGCGTCTCGCTGACGCTCAACGTGGGCGCGGACGATATCGACGCGCTTGCGGACGCGCTGCACGAAATCATCGGAACGGAGGACATGAACAGGTGAACAGGATCATCGTGACCGGAACCGATACCGGCGTCGGCAAGACGGTGTTCGCGGCGGGCCTCGCCGGCGGGCTCCATGCCTTCTACTGGAAGCCGGTCCAGTCGGGCCTCGATCCGGAGGGCGACAGCGAGACGGTCCTGCGCCTGTCCGGCCTCGCCCCCGGCCGCATCCTTCCCGAAGCCTATCGCCTGCAACTGCCCGCCTCCCCGCACCTTTCGGCGCGGGAGGAGGGGGTCGAGATCGACCTTCAGCGCCTGATGCCGCCCGCGGGCTCTGCCCCCCTCGTCGTCGAAGGGGCGGGCGGCGT
This sequence comes from Allosphingosinicella sp., assembly GCA_036518255.1. Taxonomy (GTDB): domain Bacteria; phylum Pseudomonadota; class Alphaproteobacteria; order Sphingomonadales; family Sphingomonadaceae; genus Allosphingosinicella. The sequence goes on from DATDNN010000199.1 coordinate 4,325, forward strand.
GCTCGTGCCGCTCACCGAAACGGTGCTGATCGCCGATTATTTCGCCAGGCTCGGCGCGCCCGCCATCCTTTGCGCCCGCACCGGCCTCGGCACGATCAACCACAGCCTGATGAGCGTCGAGGCGCTCCGCGCGCGCGGCGTGCCGGTGGCGGGCATCCTCTTCATCGGCGATTCCCATCCGGAAAACGAGCGGATCGTGCCGCGCCTCGCGGGCGTGCCGCATCTCGGCCGCCTGCCGCTGCTCGATCCGCTGGACGCGGCGACGCTCGCCGGGGCGATGCGGGCGATCGACCTCGACACGATCCGGAAGGCGATGGGGTGGCAGGCCATATGACATCGCCGGTCTGGCACCCCTTCACCCAGCATGGCTTGGGGGAGGATATTCCCCTCGTCGAGCGGGCCGCGGGCGCGCATCTCCACCTCGCCGATGGCCGCACCCTCATCGACTGCATTTCAAGCTGGTGGGTGACGACCCACGGCCATTGCGAACCGCGCATCGCCGCCGCCATCGCCGCCCAGGCGGGGAAGCTCGACCAGCTCATCTTCGCGGGCCACACCCACGAACCGGCGGAGCGGGTTGCGGCGGCGCTCGTCGCGATGACGCCGCCCTCGCTCACCCGCGTCTTCTTCTCCGACAGCGGATCGACCGCGGTGGAGGTCGCGCTCAAGATGGCGCTCGGCTACTGGCACCGGCGCGGGGAGGGGCGGCACCGCATCCTCGTGCTCGAGCACAGCTATCACGGCGATACGATCGGCGCGATGTCGGTCGGCGCACGCGGGGTGTTCAACCGCCGCTACGAACCCCTGCTGTTCGACGTCGGCACCATCCCCTTCCCTCTGCCCGGCCGGGAACAGGAAACGCTGGACGCGCTGGAGGCCGCGGCGAAGGGGCCGGATCGCCCCGCCGCCTTCATCGTCGAACCGCTCATCCTCGGCGCGGGCGGGATGCTCATCTATCCGGCGGCGGTGCTGAAGGAGATGGCGGCGATCTGCGCCGCGCACGGCATCCTCTTCATCGCCGACGAGGTGATGACCGGATGGGGCCGCACCGGCACCGTCCTCGCCATTGAGCAGGCGGGGTTCCAGCCCGACATATTATGCATCGCGAAGGGGCTGACCGGCGGCGCGATCCCGCTCGCCGCGACGCTCGCAAGCGAAGCGGTGTTCGAAGCGCACCTGTCGCAGGACCGCGCCGACATGTTCTATCATTCGAGCAGCTATACCGCGAACCCGATCGCCTGCGCCGCCGCCGTCGCCAATATCGCCATCTGGAGCGAGGAGGATGTGATCGGCCGGATTGCGCGGGTGGGCGATGCGCTGACCAAGGGCCTCGCGAGCCTCGCCGGCCATCCCGCCTTCGCCAATCCCCGCCACATCGGCGCGATCGCGGCGATCGACATGCAGGCGGCGGACGCGGGCTATCTCTCTGCCCTGGCGCCCGCCCTGCGCGCCTTCTTCCTCGAACGGGGGCTGCTCCTCCGCCCGCTCGGCAACACCATCTATGTCATGCCGCCTTACTGCCTGACCGGCGATGAAGCCGCCCTCATCTTCGCCGCGATCGCGGAAGCGGGCGACCGGTTCGGCAAGGCGGATTAACCCCGGCTTCCCTTTTGAGGCTCAAATCGTTACATGCCGCGCAACTTTACCCGAAGATTGAAGAGACTGAATGGCCAAGGAAGAACTTCTGGAAATGCGCGGGCAGGTGGTGGAGCTTCTGCCCAACGCCATGTTTCGCGTGAAGCTTGAGAATGATCATGAAATTCTCGGGCACACCGCCGGCAAGATGCGCAAGAACCGCATCCGCGTGCTCGTGGGCGACGAGGTGCTCGTCGAACTCACCCCCTACGATCTGACCAAGGGTCGGATTACCTATCGGTTCAAATAACCGGGAACCCGCCATGCGGTTCGTTCTCGCTTCCGCCAGCCCACGGCGCCTCGATCTGCTCGCCCGGATCGGGGTGGCGCCCGATGCGGTCGTTCCGGCGGAGCTGGACGAGAGCCCGCGCGCGGGCGAGCTTCCCGCGCCCCACGCCCGCCGCCTTGCCGCCGAAAAGGCCGAAGCGGTGCGGGCCGTGGAGCCGGATGCCGTCATCCTTGCCGCTGACACCGTGGTGGCCGCGGGCCGCCGCATTCTGCCCAAGACGGAGGCGGAGGACGAGGCGCGCGCGGTTCTGGAACTGCTGTCCGGCCGCCGCCATCGCGTGCATTCCGCCGTCACCCTGATCGGCCCCGATGGCGTCGCGCGGCATCGGCTTTCCACCACCATCGTCACCTTCAAGCGGCTGAGCGGCGCGGAGATCGATGGCTATCTTGCCAGCGGCGAATGGCGGGGGAAGGCGGGCGGCTATGCCATACAGGGCCGGGCCGAGGCGCTTGTCCGCCAGACCATCGGCAGCCATTCCGGCGTGATGGGCCTGCCGCTCTTCGAAACCCGGGCGCTGTTCGAAGCGGTGGGCTATCCCTTTGGCTGAATGGCTGTTCGAAGCCGGTATCGGCGAAAGCCGGGCCGTGCGGATCGAAGGAGGCGCCATCGCCGAAGCGGCGATCGAGGTGGAAAGCGCGTTGGCGATCGGCACCATCCTTCCCGCCCGGCTCACCGCCATTCTCATTCCCGGCCGGCGCGGTCTCGTCACCCTCGACGGCGGCGATGAAGCCTTGCTGGAGCCGTTGCCTGTCGCGCTCACCGAAGGCGCCAGGCTCCATGTGGAGATCACCCGCGAGGCGCTGCCCGAGGCCGGGCGCCCGAAGCGGCCGCGCTGCCGGGCAACCGATGCGGCGCCCCGCCCCGGACCTTCGCTTCGCGCCCGATTGGTCGCCGAAGGGCACAGGGTCGTCGATCACGGCATCCACGGCCCCGATCGCTTCGAGGAAGCGGGCTGGTCGGAATTGCTCGAGGAAGCGGCGGAGGGCGAGATTGCCTTTCCCGGCGGCGCGCTGCGGATGAGCGTGACACCGGCCATGACCCTGTTCGATGTGGACGGCACCCTTCCGCCCCTGCCGCTTGCCCTTGCCGGAGCGGCCGCGGCAGGCCGCGCGATCCGGCGGATGGGGATTGGTGGATCGATCGGCATCGATCTCCCCACCCTGGCCGCGAAAGCGGAGCGCCAGGCCGTTGCCGCCGCGCTCGATGCCGAACTGCCGCAGCCGTTCGAGCGGACGGCGATGAACGGCTTCGGCTTCCTCCAGATCGTCCGCCGCCGCGATCGCGCCTCGATCCCCGAAATCCTGATCGGCGATCCGGTTGCCGCGGCCGCGCGCGCGCTCCTGCGGCGGGCCGAACGGGCGGCGGGCGCGGGGGGTCGCGAAATCACGGCGTCGCCCGCCGTGATCGCCTGCCTCGAGGCGCGGCCCGCATGGGTCGAAGCGCTCGCCCGCCGGGCCGGCGCCTCCGTACGCTTGCAGGCGGCGCCCGGCCTCGCCATATCGGCGGGCCATGTCCACAGCCGCCCCCTCTAGCCGCCGCCGCTCCGCCTGCCCCCTGTGCGGCAAGCCGGAACACGTCGAACACGCCCCCTTCTGCAGCCGCGGCTGCAAGGATCGCGATCTCCTGAAATGGCTCGGCGAAGGCTATCGCGTGCCCGGCCCGCCCGCCGATCCCGGCCAAGGGGATTTCGGCGAGAAATAGGCTGGACAGCGCGCGCAGGCCCTGCTTATAGGCCAGCTTCCGCTTCGCCGGACATG
>DATDNN010000200.1:0-4266 GCA_036518255.1 Allosphingosinicella sp.
GAATGGGCCCGCCTGCCGCTGGTCGGGATCGCCACCCTGGCGACGATCATCGCCAGCCAGGCCGTGATATCCGGCGCATTCTCCGTCACCCGGCAGGCGATCCAGCTCGGCTTCCTGCCGCGACTATCGATCCTCCACACCAGCGCCAAGGCGGTGGGGCAGATCTACATCCCGATCGTCAACTGGACGTTGCTGCTTCTGGTGGTGGTGCTGGTGCTGGGCTTCGGCGAATCCACCCGGCTTGCCTCGGCCTACGGCATATCGGTGACAGGCACCATGTTCATCACGACCTGTATGATGGCGGTGGTGCTGTTCCGCGTTTGGAAGTGGAGCCCCCTGATCGCCGGGCCGGTGATCGGCCTCTTCTTCGTCGTCGACACGGCCTATTTCGCTTCGAACCTGACCAAATTCGTCGACGGCGGATGGTTCCCGCTGCTGGTGGCAACGGTGGTGTTCGTTGTCCTTACCACCTGGTCGGCCGGACGCAGGATCATGCGCGAACGGCTGGCCGAGGGCGCGATCCCGCTGGAGGTCTTCATCAAATCCACCGCCAACTCGCTGCACCGCATCCGCGGTACATCCGTGTTCATGGCGTCCAGTGCGAATACGATCCCGGCGGCGCTGCTGCACAACATCAAGCATAATCAGGTGCTGCATGAGCGGGTGGTGATCCTGACGGTGCAGTTCGAGGAAGTGCCCTACTATCCCCCGGAGAAGCGTTCCGAAGTCACGTGCCACGGCGAAGGGTTCAACCGGGTCGTCCTGCGATACGGGTTCATGGACGAGATCGACGTGCCGCGCGACCTCGCCGCCACATCGCTGCCGGGCGGGCCGTTCAACATGATGACCACCAGCTTCTTCCTCGGCCGGCAAAAGCTGATCGCGTCGAAGCGGCCCGGCATGGCGCTGTGGCGCGAGCGCCTGTTCGCCTGGATGAACAAGAACAGCGAAAGCGCGATGGAATTCTTCAAGCTTCCGACCAATCGCGTGGTGGAACTTGGCAGCCAGCTGGAGATCTGAGCCTGTCGCGTTCTACGGAGCCCTGTCGCGTTCTCCGGTGCTCAGCTACTGGTGCTTCGGGCCAGCGCCTTGGTATTCCGGTCGGCATCTTTCCGTCTCACGATAGGCCCGGCGAGCCGCCGGGCCGTCTTCCTCTAGCGTGGCGCAAGCGGGTGCGTTTTGCGGATTGGCAATGTGGTGACGGGCCTGAAACGGCCCAGTGGACCAAAAAGCATTTTGGCGGGGGCGCTTATCGGGTTATTCTCCTTGGTTTAGAGGGGATGGGGAATGGCCCAAGGGGACCTCGCATTGGCGGACAGGATCCGGCGCGTCCGGAAGGATGGGGTCCTGCGCGTCGCCATCATCGTTTGGGGATTTGGCCATATCCTGGAGGATATCGGCATTGCCATGATGGGGCGGATGTCGCCCCTCACAGCGGTGCTCGTCACCTTCCCCCTGTTCCTTCTCGGGGTGTGCCTCACGGTATTTCTCGACAGAATACGCCGGCGGCTGTTCGGACTGCGATCCTGGGCCTTGTGGCTGAGCGTCGGGCTGCTCGTCGCGGCGGCGGCGGCGATCCAGACCGCGATCGATCTCTTCTACCTTCATGCCCTGTCGCTCACGCTTTTTCCGGAGTGGCAGGAATGGGCTTCGCCCTGGGACATATCCCGCATGGCGACCGCCTATATCCTCTATCTCTGGACTTTCTGCCTGATGGTGGCGCTCGCCTGGGCGGTGCGGCTCAACGACCTTTCCCGCCTCCACGCTGCCCGCGCCGCGGCGTTCGAGGCGACGGCGTACAAGGCCGAGGCGGCGATGCTTCGCCTTCAGCTCAATCCGCATTTCTTGTTCAACGCGCTGAACTCGGTGGCCGGGCTCGTCGCGGCGGACCGCAAGGCGGAGGCGGACCAGATGATCTGCCGGCTCGCCAATTTCCTGCGCAGTTCCCTCAATGCCGATCCCACCGCGATGATCCGGCTCGACGAAGAAGTCGATTATGCCGAGGCCTATCTGCATATCGAGCAGGCGCGGTTCGACGACCGGCTGATCCTCGACGTCGATATGCCATCGGAACTCGCCGACGCGGCAGTGCCCAATTTCATCCTCCAGCCGCTCGTCGAAAATGCGGTGAAGCATGGCACGGGGCGGGGCGGCCCCATAGACATCAAGATAGCGTGTGAGCAGCAAGGAGACATGCTGGCCATTACTGTCGCTAATCAGAGGCAGGGCAAAGGCGAGCGGGGGCGCAGGAAGCTGGGCGCCAACGGCATCGGCCTTCAGAATACCCGGCAGCGCCTCTCCATCGCATATGGCAGGGGCGGGGAATTGCGGACCGAGAACCTGCCCGACGGCTTTCGCGCCACCGTGCTGATGCCGTTCGCGCGGGTCGAGGAGAATGAGGAGCCGGTGGCGCTGATCGCTTGAGCTCAAGGCTGCGGCGAGATCGGGGGGTGTATCAACCCTTGGCCGACAGAGCCCGCATTCGGGCCGCGACGGCTTCGATAGGGTGGCTCGCGGAGGCCTGCCGCGCGGCCTTGAGCGCCGGATAGCCGGCCTCTGCCTCCGCGATCAGCCGCCGGGCGAAGGCACCGTCCCGCACTTCGGCGAGGATGCGGCGCATTTCGGCGCGGGTGTTTTCATTGACGATGCGCGGCCCGCCGACGAGGGCGCCATATTCGGCGGTATTGGAAATCGCCTCCCGCATGCCCGCTATGCCACGCGCGATGAGGAGGTCGGCCAGCAGCTTCACCTCGGTCAGGCATTCGAAATAGGCGATTTCGGGAGAGAATCCGGCTTCGGTCAGCGTGTCATAACCCGCCAGGATCAGTTCCGGTATCGCGCCCCAGAGGACCGCCTGTTCGTTGAACAAATCCGCTTCGCATTCCTCCGCGAAGCTGGTTTCGATCATGCCCTTGCGTCCGCCGCCGAGGGCCGCGGCGAAGGCGAGGGCCAAGGGGCGGGCGGTGCCGCTCGCATCTCGTTCCACGGCGAAAAGGGTGATGAGGCCGCTTCCGGCCAGATAATCGGCGCGAAGGGCGGTGCCCGGACCTTTCGGCGCAACCAGCAATATGTCGAGATCGGCGCGCGGCGCGATGAGGCCGAAGCGGATGGCGAGGCCGTGGGCGAAGACGAGCGCCGCGCCGGGCTTTAGATGCGGTTCCAGTTCGTTCGTGTAGAGCGCGCCCTGGCCCTCGTCCGGCGTCAGGATCGCGATCACGTCCGCCCAGGAGGCGGCTTGCGCGGGCGTTACCGCCGTAAACCCGTCCGCTTCCGCTTTGGCGCGGCTCGGCGAGGCGGCGGAAAGGGCGATGCGCATTTCGGCGACGCCGCTGTCGCGCAGGTTCAGAGCCTGGGCGCGGCCCTGATTGCCATAGCCGACGACCGCGACCTTTTTGGCCTGGATGAGGGCGAGGCTGGCATCCTCGTCATGATAGACGCGCATTCACTCCCTCCATTCGCGACCGTCCGATCCGCCAGCCGGCTGACCGGACGGAAAGCCCATTGCGGGGCCGAGGGCCTTAACGGTCGCTTTTGACGGCGGCGAGTTCGTTACCGGAAGGATCGGTGAAGTGGAAGCGGCGGCCGCCGGGAAAGGCGAAGATCGAGCGGGTGACGATACCGCCCGCCGCCGTCACCGCCTTCAGCGCGGTTTCGAGATCCTCGACCTCGATCACCGCGAGCGGCGCCGCTGTGGCTTCCGTCGCATCACCCTGAAGGCCAAGGTCCACATCGCCGGTCATCGTCGCGGCGTAAGAGGGGCCGAATTCGGCGAGGCTCCAGCCGAAGGCCTTTTCGTAAAAGGCCTTGGCCGCGCCGGTATCGCGCACCGGCAGCTCGACATAATTGATCCGTGCCAAGGCCATCTCAGTAGCGCCGCAGGAGACCGGCAAGACGGCCCTGCACGACCACTTGATCCGGGCGGTAGCGCTGCGGATCGTAAAGGCGGTTGGCGGGATCGAGGCGGATCATCGATCCTTCGCGGCGGAAGGTCTTCAGTGTCGCTTCGCTATTGTCGATGAGGGCGACGACGATCTCGCCGTCCCGCGCCGTGTCGGTCTTGCGGATAAGGGCATAGTCGCCGTCAAGAATGCCTTCCTCGACCATCGAATCCCCGGATACTTCCAGCGCATAATGTTCGCCCGGCCCGAGGAGGGCGGCGGGGACGGGGAGGCTTTCGCTGCCCTGAAGCGCTTCGATCGGCGTACCGGCGGCGATCTTGCCGTGGAGCGGAAGCTCGATAATGTCGTTCGCGGCGGCAGGCACCGT
>DATDNN010000201.1:0-3783 GCA_036518255.1 Allosphingosinicella sp.
CGATCACGGCATCGGCCGCTATGAAGGCCTGACGCAGATCCCCGTCGGCACTTCGCCCCACGATTGCGTGGCGCTGGAATATGCGGGCGGCGACAAGCTCTATGTGCCGGTCGAGAATATCGACGTCCTCTCCCGCTACGGCAGCGGCGAGGAAGGGGTAAGCCTCGACAAGCTCGGCGGCGAGGCCTGGCAGCGGCGCAAGGCGCGGATGAAGGAGCGGATTCGCGAGATTGCGAACGAGCTTATCAAGACCGCCGCCGCGCGCGCGCTTCGCCCCGGCGTGGTGGCGGAGCCCGACACCGGCTATGCCGCCTTCGTCGATCGCTTCCCTTACGAGGAAACAGACGACCAGGATCGCGCCATCGCGGACGTGATCGAGGATCTCGGCGCGGGCAAGCCGATGGATCGCCTCGTTTGCGGCGACGTCGGCTTCGGCAAGACCGAGGTGGCCCTGCGCGCCGCCTTCATCGCGGCGATGGCCGGATATCAGGTAGCGCTGGTCTGTCCCACCACCCTCCTCGCGCGTCAGCATTATAACAGCTTCAAGGAGCGCTTTCAGGGCTTCCCGCTGGAAATCGGCCGCCTCTCGCGCCTCGTCCCCGCCGCCGAAGCCAAGGCGACCAAGGAGCGCCTTACCGAAGGCCAGGTCGACATCGTCATCGGCACCCATGCCCTGCTCGCCAAGGGCGTCGAGTTCAGGAAATTGGGCCTCGTTATCGTCGACGAAGAACAACGCTTCGGCGTGACGCACAAGGAACGCCTGAAGGCGATGAGGGCGGACGTCCATGTCCTCACCCTCACCGCGACGCCGATTCCGCGCACGCTCCAGATGGCGATGTCGGGCCTGCGCGAGCTGTCCGTGATCCAAACACCGCCGGTCGACCGGCTCGCGGTGCGCACTTACGTCATGCCCTGGGATCCGGTGGTGGTGCGCGAGGCGCTGCTCCGGGAACATTATCGCGGCGGGCAAAGCTATTTCGTCGTGCCGCGCATCGCCGACCTGCCGGATATCGAGGAATTCCTGCGGAACGAGGTGCCCGAGGTGCGCTATGTCGTCGCCCACGGCCAGATGGCGGCGACGGAGGTGGAAGAGCGCATGTCCGCCTTCTACGACCGCAAATATGAAGTGCTGCTATCGACCACGATCATCGAGAGCGGCATCGACATTCCAACCGCCAACACCCTCATCATCCACCGCGCCGACCGGTTCGGCCTCGCCCAGCTCTACCAGCTTCGCGGGCGCGTCGGACGATCCAAGACGCGGGCCTATGCCTATTTCACGACGCCCGAGACGCGGACGATCACCGAAGGCGCGGACAAGCGGCTCCAGGTGCTCGCCAATCTCGATAGCCTTGGCGCGGGTTTCCAGCTTGCCAGCCACGATCTCGACATACGCGGCGCGGGCAATCTGCTGGGCGACGAGCAATCGGGCCATATCAAGGAAGTGGGCTTCGAACTCTACCAGTCGATGCTGGAGGATGCGATCGTCGCCGCCAAGGCCGGAGACGCCGGCATCGCGGCGAAGCCGGAGGACTTCTCGCCCCAGATCACGGTCGACGCGCCGATCATGATTCCGGACGATTATGTGCCGGACCTCGACCTGCGCATGGGCCTTTATCGCCGGATGAACGAGCTTGAGACGCGCGCTGAGATCGAGGAATTCGCGGCGGAGTTGATCGACCGTTTCGGCAAGCTGCCGGAAGCGACGGACAATCTCCTCAAGATCATCGAGACGAAGAATAATTGCCGCAAGGCCTGCATCGTGAAGCTGGACGTGGGCCCGAAGGGTGCGCTCGTTTCCTTCCAGAATGACGAATTCCCGGATCTCCAGGGGCTTATCGCCTACGTCCAGCGCCTGCAGGGTACGGCGAAGCTCCGTCCGGATTCGAAGCTCGTCATCAGCCGCAACTGGCCAGACCCGCAAAGCCGCATGAACGGCGCGTTGCAGCTGTCGAAGGGGCTGGCGAAGATCCTCGGCTGATCCTCAGGCGGCGGCGAGCCATTCCTCCAGCACCGCGCCCGGAATGGGCGGAGAATGGAGGAAGCCCTGCGACATGCTGCAGCCTTCCGCCGCGAGAAGATCGAGCTGCTCGCGCGATTCGACGCCTTCGGCCACCACGGCGAGGCCGAGGGAGCGGGCCATGTCGATGACGCTCCGCACCACGATCCGGTCGCGCGTCGATCCCACGATATCGCCGCTCAGCTTGCGGTCGATCTTCAGATAATCGAGCGGCAGCGCCTGCAGATAGGCAAGGCTGGAATAGCCGGTGCCGAAATCGTCGATGGCGACGTGGATACCGGCGGCGCGGAGGCTGGAAAGAAGGCTGGCGGCGGCATCGAGATTTTCCATGAGGCCGCTTTCCGTCACCTCCACAGTCACATTGTCCCGCCGCACGCCGGAGGCATCGACGAGCGATAGAAAATCGCGCGCGAAGCCCGGGGTCATGATGTCCTCGGCCGTGATGTTGAGGGACAGGCGAAGCCCGGCAAGCGGCAGGGGCCAGGATGCCACTTCCTCTAGCGCCTTCCTCTGCACGTAGCGCGACACGGTGCGCATGAGGCCCGCATGATGCGCGGCGTCGAACAAGGCTTCGGCCCCCACCTCGCCAAGCGCGCCGTGCCGCCAGCGGGCGAGCGCCTCGACACCCACGACTTCGCCCGTGGCGATAGAAACCTGGGGCTGGAAGAGAATGTGGATTTCGCCGAGCGCAAGCGCAGGTTCGAGGTCGATCTCCAGGCGCTTGCGCCGCCGCGTCTTCTTGCTCTCGTCGAGGAACAGGCGCGACGGGCGCTGCTGGCCGCGGAGGCCCCGCCGCCTTCCGCCCGAAAGCTGCTCGGCATAGCGCGCGGCATAATTCACGCTTTCGGTGAAATGACGCGGCAGAAGCGGCGCGAACAGGAAATGAGTGACGCCGCTCCGCCGGAACCAGGGCAGTTGGTCGGCATCTTCGGGCGCGAGGATGAGGAGCAAGGCGCTCCTCTCCTTCTCCGTGACGCTGGACAGTGCAGCCACCGCCCGCTGCGCGGATGCCATCGCATCGCGCGCATCGACGATCGCGACCCAGGCGCCGGACGCCTGAAACATGTCCGCGCTTTCTTCGGCATGCACGGCCATCAATGGCCGCCAGCCTGCTTCTTGGCATAGCCCCGCCATCTCCTCTCCATGGGCTGGAGAAAAGACGAATACAGGGGACTTCGAATCCTGCATCCGAACTCCGTATGGGGGCGGGTTTCCTCTATCCACTCCGCCACAACGCGCCAATCCTGTATTTTTCTTCGACCTTGCCGTAATGGGACAGGCTTGCGTAACCCGAGACGATGGACGGCATGACAAGACTGGCGCTCACCGCTTCGAAAACGCCCGCCGCCAAGGCCGCGGGGGCGGAACTTCGCGCGCTCTACGGCTTCGTGCCCGCCGACGAAGCGGATCTTGTCATTGCGCTCGGCGGCGACGGCTTCCTCCTCCAGACGCTGCACAAGATGCTGAAAAGGAAGCAGCCCCGTCCCGTGTTTGGGATGAACCGGGGCACGTACGGCTTCCTGATGAACGAATGGCGGACGGAGGGGCTCGCCGAGCGGCTGGAGCGGGCCCGCCCCTTCTCGGTCGTGCCGCTGATGATGAAGGCGGTGACCGTCCACGGGAAGACCTACAGGAGCCCGGCGATCAACGAAGTGTCGCTGCTTCGCGAGACGCGCCAGACCGCGTGGATCGAGGTGTCGGTAAACGGCCGGGTGGTGATGCCGGAACTGGTTTCGGACGGCGTGCTGGTGGCGACGCCCGCC
>DATDNN010000202.1:0-4563 GCA_036518255.1 Allosphingosinicella sp.
CGAGGCGGTCGACGCCGATGATGACTTTCCGGTCGGTGGCGCTTTCCGTCAGGCGGCGATAGGCCTTTTCCGCGTCGGGCGAGCGCGCCGCCTGCTGAAAATCCTCGAAATCGATGCCGATCGGATAGGCGGCGATATGAACGGTGCGATCGCCGACATGCAGCGTGCCGTCCGCATCGAGGCTCCCGTCCAGCTCCCGCACCACATAGTCCCTGAACGCCTCCAGCCATTCCTGCGTCTGGAAACCGATCACGTCATAGGCAAGCAGCGAGCGGACGAGTTGCTGATGGTCCGGCAGGGAGACGAGCAGGCGGCCCGGCGGCCAGGGTATGTGGAGGAAGAAGCCGATCCGGTTCCGGACCCCCCGCGCGCGCAGTTCCTCGCCCAAGGGAATGAGGTGATAGTCGTGGACCCAGACGAGATCGTCCTGGTCGATCAGCGGCGATACCGTGTCGGCGAAACGCTGGTTCACCCGGCGGTAGCCGCTGCCGAAGCTGCGATCATATTCGGCCAGATCGATGCGATAGTGGAAGAGCGGCCAGAGCGTCCGGTTCGCATAGCCGTTATAATATTCCTCGACGTCCTGATCCTCGAGGTCGATCGTGGCGGTGGTGACGCCGTCATTCTTCTGAAGCTCGATATGGCCGGTAAATTCGTCGGTCCGGTTGCCCGACCAGCCGAACCAGAGGCCGCGATATTCGCGAAGCGCGGCGCCAAGCGCAACGGCAAGGCCGCCCTGCGCCCCTGCCCCGCCCTCGCCGGAAGGCGCCGATACGCGGTTGGAGATGACGATGAGGCGGCTCACCGGATCGAACTCCATGGGCGGGAGAGAAGGACAGCGCAGTTGATAAGGCCGACGAGGCTGTAGGTTTGCGGGTAATTGCCCCAAAGCTCGCCCGTCTCAAAATCGGTATCCTCGGACAGGAGGCCGGCTGGCGTTAGGCGGTCAAGCATGCGCTCGTAAAGGGTGCGCGCCTCGTCTGTCCTGCCTGTCAGGTGCATCGCCTCGATGAGCCAGAAGGTGCAGAAATTGAATGCGGTTTCGGGCAGACCGAAATCGTCCTCCTCGGCATAGCGCAGCATATGCTCACCCCGCCGGAGGCCCTTTTCCACCGCTGTGACCGTATCGACATAGCGCGTGTCGTCCGGCTCGAGAAACCGGACATCGGCAAGCTGGAGAAGGCTCGCATCCAGTTCCCGGCCTCCGAACGTGGCGGCGAAACGCCCTTCCTCTTCCACCCACGTATCGGTTTCTATCCGCGCGCGGACGCGCAGCGCCCTGTCGCGCCAGAATGTCGCTCGCTCTTCCAGCCCCAGCGCTTCAGCGGCGTTGGCGAGCCGGTCGCAGGCTGCCCAGCTCATCGCGGCGCTATAGGTGTGGACGGAGCTGCGGGTGCGGAATTCCCACAGCCCCGCGTCCGGCTGATCGTGCATCTCGAACGCGCGTTCGCCCACCTTTTCAAGTGAGCTGAAATCGGCGGGCGTCGCGACGCGGAACAGGCGCTGGTCGAAGAATGCTTGGGCGTTGGACAGGATGATCTGGCCATAGGCGTCGTGCTGAACCTGTGTGTAGGCGGCATTTCCCACCCGCACCGGCCCCATGCCACGATATCCCGCAAGGCTAGGTGCCTCCCGTTCCTCCAACTTTGCCTCGCCCGACACGGCATAAAGGGGCTGGATATGACCGCCCTTCGCGTCGTCGACGATGTTGCGCAGATAGCCGAGATAGCCTTCGAGGACATCGAGCGCGCCGAGGCGGTTCAGCGCCTGTACGGTGTAATAGGCGTCCCGCACCCAGCAATAGCGATAGTCCCAATTCCGGCCGCTATTCGCTGCCTCCGGAATCGAGGTCGTCAGCGCGGCAACGATCGCGCCGGTTTCCTCATGCTGGCAGAGCTTCAGCGTGATGGCGGCGCGGATCACCACATGCTGCCATTCGAGCGGGATGGCGAGACCGCGCACCCAATCCCGCCAATGGTCGGAGGTCTGGTGGAGCATCGTCGCCAGCACATGTCCGACATTGCCGGTGAAGGGCTCGTCCGGCCCCAGGAAGAAATGATGCGATTTTTCGACGCGGAAATAGCGGCCGTCCAGAATATGTCCAACCGGCGCGTCGGTGGTGAGCCGCAGCGGCTGGGGCCGAAGCAGATAGCGGATGTGATTGCTGCCGTTGGTCCGCTCCGCATCCTCCCTCCCCCAATTTTTGGAAGGATTGAGCGTCATCCGCATCCGCGGCGTCCCCGCGACCGGCCGTACGATGCGGGCGAAGGCGACGGGCCGGTACATGCGGCCCGACCGGTAAAAACGGGGTGAAAAGTCGAATACTTCCGCGATACCGCCATTTTCATCGGTGAGCTTGGTGACCAGGATCGGCGTATTGCGCAGATAGCGCTGCTCGGCGCTGACCTGCCCTTCCAGCGCGATCCGCCACTCGCCGCGCGGCAGCGGGCTTTCGCCCTTGGGGTCGAGCAGCGAGCAGAAGAGGGGGTCGCCGTCCACCTGCGGCGCGCAGCTCCAGACATAGCCGCATTCCTCGTCGACGAGCGCGCTCACCTGGCAATTGCCGATCGGCCAGAGGGAGAGATTCTTCACGCCTCCAGCCCCGCGAAATCGGAAAGCCAGTGCGCCACGGCCGGAACGCCGGGCAGCCGCCAGCGGGCGGCCGTGTCCCGCGCATCGCCTACCAGGACGCCCGCGCCGCCAAGCGCGAGGGCCGCCATGAACGCATATTCGTCTGTCAGATCGTCGCCCACGAATATAGGACGCGCGGACCTAAATTCCGGTTCCGTCATGAATGCGCGTACCGCGTCGCCCTTGTCGGCGCCGGGCGGGCGCAGCTCCGTCATCATCTTGCCATGCTGGATGGTGAGGCCGGTGCGGGCGGCGACGCCCTGCATGAAATCGAGCACCTCGCGCTCCGCGTCCGGCACACGGCGATAATGGAGCGCGACGCCCATCGACTTGTCCTCGACGATCACCCCTTCCAGCCCTTCGGCAAATTTCTGGATCGCGGTCACCGCCTCCGCCATCGAGGGCGGCAGATCGGGCGAGACGATCTCGCCGCCCGCCAGGCGCAGCTCAAGGCCGTGCGAGCCGGAAATGGCGAGCCCCGCGCAGTCGACATAGCGCTCGATATCGCGGATGCCCCGCCCGCTGACGAGCGCGAGCCGGCCGTCCAGCCGCGCGGACAACCGGCCGAGCAAGGCGCCAAGATCGGCGGGAACGCTGATCGCGTCGGGCGCTTCGGCCAGTTCGACGAGCGTGCCGTCGAAATCGAGAAACAGCGCCGCCCCTTCGAGCAGGGACGGCGGCGGTGGAGGAAGGGTGTGGCTCATGATTCCGCTCTTTCGAAAGGCGGAATATTTTGGAGGCCGGAAAGTTCAATCAGTCGAGCGTTTCGCCCGGATTCGTGCCCCAGATATGGGCGGCCTCGATATAGCCCTGCCTGCCCTTCACATCGATCCGGCACCATGTACCGTCGCAATCGGAAATACGTCCTACGACGCCCGGTTCCGCCCGGTAGCGAAGCCGCGATCCGGCGCTCGGCTTCTCATAGATGGGGCGGGGTTCGTCACCCTTCACCAGCGCCGTGCGGCGCTCGCTCAGCAGGTGGACGAGCATCCAGCCGGTCGTGCCGTCCGGATCCTCGATCTTACGCCAGTTGGGATAGACTTCAACGACCTTCACCGGCAGGTCGGCACGCTGGTAGAGCCAGGTGCCGGGGTAATTCCGCCCCGGCCCCGTCCGCATCATCGCCTTGCCCGCCGTGATCGACGCCCAATAAGGCGTCTTCCGCTCCTCTTCGGCATTGGCCGAGGCGACGAGAGAGACGAGGAGAGCAAAGGCGGCGAGCAGTTTCATCCGATCACCTATAGCGCCTGATTAATCGCCGGTCATGATGCGGTCGATGAGTTGCTTCACTGTCGGCACGAACCCGTTGGAATAGAAGGGGTCCTTCTTGAAGCGATAGGCGGCGTGCCCCGCGAACATGAGGTTTTCGTCGACGGGACCGCCATGGGCGATGTCCTGCAGAGTCTTCTGGATGCAGAAGCTGCGCGGATCGGCGAGGCGACCGGTCGAGTTCTTCTCATTGTCCGCCCAGGACGAGAAGGCGCATTGCGACAGGCAGCCCATGCAATCGGCCTGGTCCTTGCGGATGATCGCCTTTTCCTCCGGCGTCACGAAGACGAGCGTTTCATCCGGCGTTTTGAGCGCTTCCGTATAGCCCTGTGCATACCATTCGCGGGCGTGGAGAAGATCGCCCTTGGTGACCCAATAATTCTTCTTGCCCGCGACACCGACATCGAGCTGGAAGGCGTGATCGCCAAGCTCTTCCTTGGTGAAGGCGATCTGGCGATGCGAGCGCGCCTCGAGATTTCGGAGGAACGGGTTCTTGACCGCCGAGGAGTAGAAGCCCGTCGGCGAGAAGCGGTGCAGAAGCACGTCGCCTTCCTCAAGCGTCAGGAGGCGCGCCTTCCACTCAGGCGGAATCGGGCTTTCCTGCGTCAGCAGCGGCCGCGTTCCGAACTGGAAGACGATCTGCCCGAGCTCCGGATTGTCGAT
>DATDNN010000203.1:0-3835 GCA_036518255.1 Allosphingosinicella sp.
CTCCACATCAGGAACCGCCATGATCCCTCGCTATTCCCGGCCGCAAATGACTGCCATTTGGGAGCCGGAAAGCCGCTTCCGCATCTGGTTCGAGATCGAAGCGCATGCACTCGACGCCATGGCGAAACTAGGGGTGGTGCCGGAAAGCGCGACCAAGGCGGTTTGGGACTGGTGGGCGACGAACCCCGCGATCGACGTCGCCGCCATCGACGCGATCGAAGCGGTGACCAAGCACGACGTGATCGCCTTCCTCACCTGGGTGGCCGAGCAGGTGGGCGACGAGGCCCGCTTCATGCACCAGGGCATGACCAGCTCCGACGTGCTCGACACCTGCCTTGCCGTCCAGCTTTCGCGTGCGGCCGACCTGCTGATCGCCGACCTGGATGCATTGCTCGCCGTCCTGAAGCGCCGCGCCTACGAGCATAAGCTTACCCCGACCATCGGCCGCAGCCACGGCATTCATGCCGAGCCCGTCACCTTCGGTCTGAAGCTCGCGGAAGCCTATGCCGAGTTCAGCCGCAATCGCGCCCGCCTCGTCGCTGCGCGCGCCGACATCGCCACCTGCGCCATTTCGGGCGCGGTCGGCACCTTCGCCAATATCGATCCGTCCGTCGAAGCGCATGTCGCGGAGAAGATGGACCTCGCCGTGGAGCCCGTCTCCACCCAGGTCATCCCGCGCGACCGGCACGCCATGTTCTTCGCGACGCTGGGCGTCATCGCATCGTCCATCGAGCGGCTGGCGACCGAAGTCCGCCATCTCCAGCGCACCGAAGTGCTGGAGGCGGAGGAATATTTCTCGCCCGGCCAGAAGGGCTCGTCGGCCATGCCGCACAAGCGCAATCCGGTGCTGACCGAGAACCTGACCGGCCTTGCCCGCATGGTGCGCGGCTATGTGACGCCCGCGCTCGAAAACGTTGCTCTCTGGCACGAACGCGACATCAGCCATTCGTCGGTGGAGCGCTATATCGGACCCGATGCGACGGTGACGCTGGATTTCGCCCTCGCCCGTCTGACGGGCGTCATGGGCAAGCTCCTCGTCTATCCCGAACGGATGCAGAAGAATCTCGACCGGATGGGCGGTCTCGTCCACTCCCAGCGCGTTCTCCTCGCCCTGACGCAGGCCGGCGCGAGCCGCGAGGACAGCTATCGCCTCGTGCAAAGAAACGCGATGAAGGTCTGGGAATCCGACGGAAAATTGTCGCTGATGGAGCTGCTGAAAGCCGATCCGGAAGTGACCGCGCTCCTCAGCCCGCAACAAATCGAGGAACGTTTCGACCTTGATTATCATTATAAGCACGTGGATACTATTTTCGCCCGCGTCTTCGGAGACTGAGTGAGCCCCCGTCAGGAGCTGCGCGCGGCCACGGCTGACGAACATGAACGGGTCGACCGCCTGTTCTCCATGTTCGACCTTGGCACAGACGAGGGATATCGCGCTTTCCTGTCGGCACAGGCCTGGGCTTATCTGCCGGTCGAAAAGGCACTCGATACGGCAGGCGCGGCGCGGCTGATCGATGACTGGCGGGAGCGCAGGCGCGCGCATCTGCTGCTCGCCGATCTTGAGGAACTGGGCGCCGGACGGATGGAAAGCTCCGCCCAGTCGCATCGGGGAGTTCCGGTCTTTTCGGCCCGGGAGGGCTGCGAGCGGGATGCCGCCATTCTCGGCGCGCTCTATGTTCTCGAAGGCTCCCGGCTCGGCGGCGCGGTGCTGAAGCGCCGCCTGCCGCCGGGCATGCCCGTCCGCTTCCTGGGCACGCCCCAGTCTCCTGGCGCCTGGCGAAAGCTGCTGGAAATATTGGATGAATGTCTTTACGAACCGGAGCGTCTCGCAGTGGCGGTGGGGACCGCGCGGGACGTGTTCATGCGCTTTGAATCGGGGGGCAGGCGCGTTTTGGAGAATGCCGCCGCGTGACCCCACCTACCGTCGAACCCGTAAACCTCACCAATTGCGACCGCGAACCGATCCATATCCTGGGCGCCATCCAGCCGATCGGATTCCTGCTTGCGCTCACATCCGACTGGATGGTCGTGCGCGCCTCGCGCAACAGCGACGCCTATCTGGGTGAAACGCCGGAACAGTTGATCGGCCGTCCGCTCGCCGAAATCTTCACGCCGCATGCGATGCATAGCCTGCGCAACCGCCTCGCCATGCTGCGGGGCGCGGACGGGGTTGAGCGCATCTTCGATTGCCCGCTGACGCCGGAGGGCAAAAGGTACGATATCGCCATCCATCTCTCGGGCGGCCAGATCGTGATCGAAGCCGAACCCGCGAGCGACGAACATGGCGACGCCACAGGTATCGTCCGCTCCATGACCGGCCGGCTGGACCAGGTCGACGGCATGGCGGCCTTCTTCAACGAGGGCGCACGCCAGGTGCGGGCGCTGACCGGCTATGATCGGGTCATGGTCTATCGCTTTTCGCCGGACGGATCGGGAGAAGTCGTCGCCGAGGCGGTGAAACCCGCCATCGGTTCCTTTCTCGGCCTTCATTATCCGGCGACCGACATTCCGGCCCAGGCCCGCGAACTTTACCGGCGCAACCTCCTGCGCGTCATCACGGATGTTGATGCCGAGCCCGTGCCGATCGAGCCCGCGTTGGACGCGACCGGCCGTCCGCTCGATCTGTCACTGTCCATCCTGCGATCGGTCTCACCCATTCACATTGAGTATCTGAAGAATATGGGCGTCGCCGCCTCCATGTCGATTTCAATCCTCGTTGAAGGGAAATTATGGGGCCTATTCGCCTGCCACCATTATGCTCCCCGCCGGATCAGCTTCGAGCGCCGATCAGTCTGCGAACTCTTCGCGCAGATGTTCGCCATGCGCCTCGAAAGCCGCGAGCGTCAGCAGACGGTGGAGTTCGAACGGCGCGCCCGCGATATTTCCGACCAGCTGCTCGGCGCGGTGGCCTCCGACGAAACGCTTCTCAACGATCCCGACTGGCTGAGCGATATCTTGACCGGCGCGATACCGGCCGATGGCGTGGGCGTGTGGATCAACGGCAATTATGCCTTTTCCGGCATCACGCCGCGTACGGACGAATTCACGCGCATCATCAAGGCCCTGAATGCGACGGCGGCGGGCAAGGTCTTCGCCACCGACCACATCGCGTCCGTCGTGCCGGGCGGGGAGCGTTTCAGCGGCGCGGCGGGCATGCTCGCCATCCCCATTTCCCGCACGCCCCGCGACTATGTCGTGCTGTTCCGTCAGGAAATGGTGCGCTCGGTCCGCTGGGCAGGGGATCCGCACAAGCCGGTGGAATATGGTCCCAACGGCCCGCGCCTGACGCCGCGCCAGAGCTTCGAGGAGTGGAAGGAGCTGGTGCGCGGCCATTCGCGGGCGTTCACCGCGTCCGAATTACGCGTCGCCGAAACGCTCCGCGCCACCCTGATCGAGGTGGTCCTTCGCCTCGCGGACGAAGCCAGCATCGAGCGGCAGCAGGCGAGCGAGCGGCAGGAGCTTTTGATCGCGGAACTCAACCATCGCGTCCGCAACATATTGGGCGTGATCCGCGGTCTCATCCGCCAGTCCCAGTCGAGCAGCAAGTCGATCGGCGAGTTCGCCAAGCTGGTGGACGGCCGCATTCATGCTCTCGCACGTGCCCACAACCAGATCACCGAGGATCATTGGGGCCCCGCCCCATTCGAGAATATCATCGATGCCGAGGCGGCGGCCTTCCTGGCCGATCGCGCCGATCGCATCGTTTCGGAAGGGCCGCCGGTCCTCCTCAATCCTCAGGCCTATTCGACGATGGCGCTCGTCATCCACGAACTCGTCACCAATTCCGCCAAATATGGTAGCCTGTCCGATAGCGGCCGGGTGCGCGTGCAATGGT
>DATDNN010000204.1:0-2792 GCA_036518255.1 Allosphingosinicella sp.
GGCCGCGCGTGCGCCGCCCATGCCGTGTTCGATCACCACCGAGGCGGCGTAGCGCGGGTTGGCGGTGGGCGCGAAGCAGACGAACAGGCCGTGATCGCGATATTTCCAATCGCCGCTCTGGCCGCGCTGGCTACCGACGATGCGGCGGACCTGCGCGGTGCCGGTCTTGCCGCCCATCTCAATGCCGGGAAGTTCCAGCCGGCTGCGCCCCGCCGTGCCGTCGCCGTTCACCACTTCCCACATGCCGCTGCGCACCGCGTCGAAATGCTCCTTGGGGAAGGGAAGGGGGTCAGCGGGACTATACCGGCCTTTGATAAGGCGAGGCACGATGTTGCGGCCTGACGCGACCCGGCTCGCCATCACCGCCAGTTGCAGCGGATTGACGATGACATAGCCCTGGCCGATAGCTGCGTTGAGCGTATCGGATTGCGACCATGGCTGCTTGTAGCGCCGCATCTTCCAGGCTTCGTCCGGCATGGTGCCGTAGCTTTGCGAGACGACCGGCAGGTCGAACTTTTCCCCGAAGCTCATCTTGTGGCCCATGGCGGCGATCGCCTCGATCCCCACCCGTTTGCCCATGGCGTAGAAATAGGAATTGCAGCTCTTGGCGAGCGCGCGGTGGAGATTGACCGTGCCATGCCGCCCGAGGCAGCGATAGAAACGATTGCCGAGCTGATAGCCGCCGCCGCAGAAGATGGTCTCGTCGGGATCGACACCCGCGCCCTGCAGCGCCATTGCGACCATCGGCTTGAAGGTCGATCCAGGCGGATAGAGGGCGTTCAGCGTCTTGTTGATGAGCGGATGCCGCTCATCCTTCGACAGCATGTCCCATTCATTGTGGCTGATGCCGTCCGAGAAATTATTGGGGTCGTAGCAGGGCATCGACACCATGCAGAGGATTTCGCCCGTCAGGCAATCGAGCACGATGCAGGAACCGGATTCATTGCCGAGCCGCCGCGCCGCGAAGGCCTGGAGTCCCGCGTCGATGGTGAGTGGAAGGATGCCGCCGCTCTTGTCGGGAAGCGAGGCGAGTTCGCGGATCAGCTTGCCGCCCGCCGTCACCTCCAGCCGCTTGGCGCCCGGGGTGCCGCGCATCCTGGGCTCCATCGTCTTTTCAAGACCTTCCTTGCCGATCTTGAAGCCCGGCGTGATGTAGAGCGGATCCTTGCCCGCGGCCTCATATTCTTCCTTGTTGGCCGAGCCGACATAGCCGACGAGGTGGCCGACTGCAGCGCCGTCCGGATAGAAGCGGCTGAAGCCCCGGAGGGGGGCAACGCCTGGAAGCTCGGGCTGGCGCACCGTCACGGCGGCATATTTGTCGAAAGGCAGGTTTTCGGCGACCGGCACGGGCTGATAGCCCGCCGCGCCCTTCAGCTCCTGCCGGATACGCTCCACCTCTTCGGCGGGGAGGGCGAGGATCTGCTGCAATTCCGCGATCACCCGCTCCGGATCCTTCAGTTGATCGGGGATGAGATCGACGCGATAGTCGCTGCGGTTGATCGCGATGGGCTTGCCGTAACGGTCCACGATCCAGCCCCGGCGCGGGGGCACCAGCACCATCTGGAAGCGGTTTTCCTCCGACAGCAATTTGTAGCGATCGTTCTCCGCGATGGATAGCCAACTCACCCGGCCCGCGAGCAGCGCCGCGACGCCCGCCTGCAGCCCGCCCAACACCATCGCTCGCCTGGTGAAGGTGAAGCTCTGCGAATTTTCGGTGATGAGCGGTTTGCCGCGCCGTGTCATCGTGCCAGCCGCCACCGGTCGAGGGCGAGCACGAAGCGGGCCACGAGAGGATAGAAAAAGACGGAGAAAGCGAGTTGGGGGAGGAGGACCGTGAAAGCGGCGCCGCTGCCCATCGCCCGCGCGATCACCCAGCCGCCGAATATGTAGCCGAAAATGGCGAGCGCGGCGAGGAACCATTCCATCCAATAATCCCGCCAGTGCAAGCGGCTGTCGACGATATCGAGGGTGAGGAAGGTGATGGTCCAGAGCGCCATGGACTGGCCGATCGGCTGGCCGCCGGCGAGATCGTCAATGAGGCCGAGCGGAAGCGCTGCATAGGCGTTCCAGATCTCCGGGCGGAGGAGGCGCCAGGCGACCAGCATCAGGAAGGCAATGTCGGGGATGAGCGGCGTGCTGACCACGATGGGCAGCGAGGATAACAGGATGGCGATCAGGATGGAGGCCACGGGCACGTAGCGGCGCCGGGCCTGGCGCATGCGGACGTCGCGCTGGGAATAGGCAATCCGGCTCATGGCGCTCCTTCGGGGGGCGCATCGGCGAGCGGCGCGTTCGCGGCGGGCATGAACACCTTCTGCACCAGCGCGTAATCGACGCGGGCGGGATTGGCGAGCGGACGGGCGATGGTGCTGTCCCGGTCGGCGCGCACGACCATCGCAACCGGAATGTGGGGCGGGAAGATGCCACCGGTGCCGGACGTCACCAGCACGTCGCCCTTGCGGAACGGATTCTGGCCGACTTCCAGAGGCTTGATCTCGATCGTGCCGTCGCCGCGCCCGGTGGCGATGGCAGGAATGCCGGTGCGGACGAGCTGGACCGGGATGTTGCTGGCCCCGTCGGTGACGAGGAGGATGCGGGACGCGAAGCGGCCGGTTTCGATGACGCGGCCGATCAGGCCTTCCGGCCCGCGCACCGGCTGCCCGACTTCGACGCCGGATGCGGAGCCGACGGAAAGGGTGGCGAGGCGGCGGCTGGAATCGAAGCTCGACCCGACAATGCGGCCGGTCGCCACCTTGTCCTGGCTCGTCTCAACGATGCCGAGCAGGGCCTTC
>DATDNN010000205.1:0-8564 GCA_036518255.1 Allosphingosinicella sp.
CGGAGGGCATCGGGCCGAGCTTCTTCGAAGTGACGACGGCCGCCGCCTTCCTCGCCTTTTCCCGTACGCCCGCCGATGCCGCCATCATCGAAGTGGGCCTTGGCGGCCGGCTGGACGCGACCAACATCCTCCCCGCTCCCGCAGTGTGCGGCATCGCGCAGCTCGGGCTCGATCATCAGGCGTTCCTGGGCGACCGGATCGAGGATATCGCGGCGGAGAAAGCCGGGATCGCGAAGCCCGGGGCGCCGCTCGTCACCCAGCATTATTCGCGTGCCGTGGCCGACCGGATCGGCGAGGCGGCAGCGGCGGCCGGGGCCCCCTGGTTCCCGCGCGGCAGCAATTGGGACGCATCCGTCTATCGCGGGAAGCTGCATTATCGCGACGAAGGCGGCGAATTGGCGCTCCCCCTGCCCCGCCTTCCCGGACGCCATCAGGCGATGAACGCCGCCCTCGCCGTCGCCATGTTGCGGCGGCAACAGGCGCTTCCCCTCGGAGAAGCGGCCCTGCGCGCCGCGATGGGCTGGGCGGAATGGCCCGCGCGGCTCCAGCGCCTTGGCGACGGGCCGCTGACCGCATTGCTGCCGGAAGGCGCCGAGCTCTGGCTGGACGGCGGCCACAATCCGGCCGCCGCCCGGGTTCTCGCCGATCATTTCAAGGGGCTGTGGCGCGCGGAACAGCCGCTCCACATCGTCCTTGGCCTCCTTGCCAACAAGGATGCGGGCGGGGTGCTGGATGCCTTCAAGGCCCGGGACGCCCGCTTCTATATGGTGCCCGTGCCGGGGCATGAACATCACATGCCCGAAGAACTCGCCGCGATGGCTGCGCGAGCAGGATTCGGTGCGCAAACGGCGACCGATGTCGATGCTGCCCTGAAACAGGTGGCCGCGGCCGCCGACGAAAAGCCCACGGTCCTGATCATGGGCTCGCTCTATCTGGCAGGGACCGTGCTGAAGGCGAACGATCAGGTACCGGCCTGACAATCCTGCGAATGGGAGAGGCCGTTAAGCTTCGTCCCCGTTCCGCGCATCGACTTCGCCCTCGGTACCGGCCGTGCCGATCGACGCGTCGATCAGCCCCGCGCGCATCATCCACCAGAAAAGCAGGATGCCGGGCACCGCCGCGAGCGTCGTCAGCCAGTAGAAATTGACGAAGCCGATCGATTCCACCAGCGCGCCTGCGGTCGTACCCGTCAGCACCCGCCCGACAATGCTCGCCGCCGCCGAGATGAGGGCATATTGCGATGCGGTGAAACGCAGGTCGGTAAGCGCGGAGAAATAGGCGACGACCACGACGCCGCCGATGCCGCTCGCGAAATTTTCGAAACCCTGGGTCAGCGCCAGACCGAGGTTGGAATGGCCGGCGGCGGCGAGCAGCGCATAGCTCGCATTCGACACGCCCATGAGGATGAGCGCGATCAGCACCGAACGCTTCATGCCGATCTGCGCATAGAGCCAGCCGCCTACGAATATGCCGATAAGATAGGCCCAGAAGCCGACGCCCACGTCCCAGGCGGCGATCTCGTCATTGGTATAACCGAGATCGTTGAGCAACAGGCGGAGCACCAACTGGCCCAGCGTGTCGCCGATCTTGTGGAGGAGGATGAACAGGAGGACGAGCAACGCGCCCCGCCGCTGGAAGAATTCCACGAACGGCCCGACGATCGAGGCAAAGGTGCGCCCCGCCTCGGTTCTCGCGGCAGGTTCGTGGTGACGCTTAGGATCGCCGAGAACCAGGCCCGTCAGCATGGCGGGCAGCGCGAAACCGGCGCAAGCGAGATAGGCCGCCTCCCAGCCCACCCGCGCGGCGAGGACGAGGGCGAGCGCGCCCGCCGCGACCGATCCGATCCGCCAGCCATATTGCGACATGCCGGAACCGACGCCCAACTGGCGGGGCTCGAGTATCTCGATCCGGTAGGCGTCGATGACGATGTCGAACGTCGCCCCCGCGAAACCGACGAGGATCGCGGCGACGGCCGTCTGGAAGATGTTGGCGGAGGGATCCTGCATCGCCAGATTGGCGACCGCGGCCATCACCATGATGCCCGCGACGATCAGCCAGGAAACGCGCTGGCCGAGACGGTGCAGGACGGGAATGTGAACCCCGTCGATGACCCACGACCAGAGAAATTTGAAATTGTAGACGAGGAAGGCGAGCGTAAAGGCCGTCACCGTCGATTTGGTGATGCCTTCCTGGGCCAGACGCGTCGTCAGCGTCGCACCGATCATCGCGAAGGGAAAACCGGAGGATATGCCAAGGAAGAAGGCGGCGAGCGGCGCCGCTTCGACATAGGGGCGGATACCTTCCGGCAGGCGGCTGCGCCAACCGGTCGGCGCGTGTGCAGCGGCTTCGTTCATGGATGTGTTTGTAGCGGACTTATTCGCCTTCGCCAGTCTCTTCCCGTCATGCCGGGCTTGCTCCGGCATCCAGGAACACGGAAGCTTCCGGCGGAGGCGGTGTTCATGGCCCCCGGATCACGTCCGGGGGGGCATTCCGGAATGCTCGTACAAACTCAATCCCGCCGGCACCTTCTTCACCTTTTCACCCGACAATCTCAGATCGAGCGCCTCCAGCGCCGCCTTCAACTCCTTGTCCGTATAGGGCTTGGCGAGGCAGCCAAGGGCAAGAGCGCGGGCTTCGACGGGACAATTTCCGGTGACGAAGAGCACCGGCACGCCCCTCGCCGCCGCGGCGCGGGCCACATCGGTGCCGTCGCCGTCCCCCGCAAGGCGGATGTCGGTGAGGACGAGATGGAGCAGCTCCGCCTCGATCACCCGCTGCGCTTCGACGAGCGTATCGACGGTCGCCACCACCTCATAGCCCGCATCGGCAAGCCGGTATTCATTGTCGAAGGCGACCAGCGGCTCATCCTCCACGATAAGAATGCGCCGAATTGTCCTTTCGCGTTTTCCGAACAACATTGTATGAGCCCAACTCTCTTTCCCGGCGGTCGATCTGTTCGCGTAACGAGCGACAGGGCCGCGGGTGTCCAGGCGTCCGGACATTTGGGCGCGAAATTTTTTCCGGCTGTCGGAGGCTTCTTTGTCCAATCAGCGCGCGCCAAGAGAGCCGCAACGCATCGCTAAACTGCTCGCCCGCGCTGGTGTCGCATCGCGCCGCGATATCGAGCGGATGATCGAGGAGCGGCGCATCGCGATCAACGGGGTCGCGGTTGAAAAGCCCGCGACCCTCCTCACCTCACTCCACGGCGTGACGGTGGACGGCCAGCCGGTGAAGGCGCCCGCGCCTGCCCGCCTCTTCCGCTTCCACAAGCCTGTTGGCGTGCTGACCGCCGCGCGCGATCCGAAGGGCCGCCCGACCATCTACGACCGGCTGCCGAGAGGCCTGCCGCGCCTGATGCCGGTGGGGCGTCTCGACATGAACACAGAAGGCCTGCTGCTGCTCACGACCGATGGTGAACTGAAGCGCCAGCTCGAATTGCCCTCGACCGGGGTCGAGCGCACCTATCGCGCCCGGGTGTTCGGCGACGTCAGTCAGGAGCAGCTGGAAGAGCTGATCCACGGCGTCGAAATCGAAGGCGTCCGCTACGGCGCGATCGACGCGAACCTCGAGCGCCGCACCGGCCGCAACGGCTGGGTCGAGATGAAGCTGACCGAAGGCAAGAACCGCGAAGTACGCCGCGTCCTGGAATATCTCGGCCTTCAGGTTTCGCGCCTCATCCGCACCTCGTATGGCCCGTTTCACCTGGACGATCTGCCGGTGGGCATGGTCGACGAAATCCGCCAGCATGATCTCGTCGCGTTCAAGAAGAGCATGAACGAGGGCAAGAAGAGTTTGGCTAGGCCGATCAAAAGCCTCTCTCCCCCTGCGGGAGAGAGGTTGGAGAGAGGGGTCGGCGCAAGCCGCTTTCGCTCAGGTCCGTCCAAACCGTCCCGACCGGGATCGACCCGGCCAGGACGGCCCCCTCTCCCTAACCCTCCCCCGCGAGGGGGGAGGGACAAGAAGAAATGAGGATCATTTCAGGCGAATGGCGCGGCCGTCCTCTGGCCGATTTGGAAGGCAGTGGCACGCGGCCAACCAGCGACCGCGCCCGTGAAGGCCTCTTTTCCATGCTCGCGAGCCGCATCGGCAGTTTCGAAGGTCTGGCCGTGGCCGATCTCTTTGCCGGGACCGGTGCCCTCGGCCTCGAAGCCCTGTCGCGCGGCGTCCGCCATTGCCTGTTCGTCGAAAATGACCGGGGGGCGCTCGATACACTACGCTCGAACGTCGACCGCTTCGGCGCCCGCGATCGCGCCGAAGTGCGGAGCCAAGGCGTCGAGCATGTCGCGCCGCCATCGCAGCCGTGCGATCTCGTCTTTCTCGACCCGCCTTATGGCAAAGGCCTCGCCGACATGGCGCTCGCCCGCATCGCCGATCCCGCATGGGTGGCACCGGGCGGCTGGGTTAGTGTCGAGACCGCCGACGAAGGGATTGCCATTCCCGATGCCTTCACGATGGAAACCGAACGCCGCTTCGGGAAGGCGTATATTCATTTACTGCGCCGCATCTAGCTCTCTCTCAGGCGAAGGGATTAGCGGTTGAGTCCGGGGCGTTCGTTCCCTAACTGTTCATGCAAGCAATGTGCTCCTGCGCAAGCAGGAGCCCACACTTTCGCGCCGCTGGGTTCCTGCTTTCGCAGGAACACTGGAATGAAAAAGTAAAAACAAGTGACCGATCTTCAGACGACCCGCGAACCCGGCTATATCCAGGGGCTTAACGAACCGCAGCGCGAAGCCGTGCTGACAACGGAAGGCCCGGTGCTGGTCCTCGCGGGCGCGGGGACGGGCAAGACGGCGGCGCTGACGGCCCGCCTCGCCCATCTGATCGCCACCCGCCGCGCCTGGCCGTCGGAAATCCTTGCCGTCACCTTCACCAACAAGGCGGCGCGCGAGATGCGGGAGCGGGTTGGGCGCATTGTCGGCGAGGCGGTCGAGGGGATGCCCTGGCTCGGCACCTTCCACTCGGTCGCCGCCAAGATGCTCCGCCGCCATGCCGAGCTGGTCGGGCTGCAATCCTCCTTCACCATTCTCGACACGGACGACCAGCTGCGCCTGTTGAAACAGCTCATCACGGCAGCAGACCTCGACGAGAAGCGCTGGCCCGCGCGGCAACTCGCTGGCCTTATCGACCGCTGGAAGAACCGGGGTTGGACGCCGGAGGAAATCGACGCGGGCGAGAGCGAAGCCTATGCCAATGGCCGGAGCGCGGAACTTTACGCCCAATATCAGGCGCGGCTGCGGGCGCTGAACGCCTGCGACTTCGGCGACCTGCTCCTCCACATGCTGACCATTTTCAAGAAGCACCGCGATGTGCTTGAAAACTATCAGCAACGTTTCAAATACATCCTCGTCGACGAATATCAGGACACCAACCAGTCCCAATATCTCTGGCTCCGCCTCCTCGCGCAGGAGCGCAAGAATATCTGCTGCGTCGGCGACGACGATCAGTCGATTTACTCATGGCGCGGCGCGGAGGTGGCGAACATCCTCCGCTTCGAGCGCGACTTTCCCGGCGCCAAGGTCATCCGCCTCGAACAGAATTACCGCTCGACGCCGCACATCCTTGGCGCCGCGTCCGGCGTCATCGCCCAGAATAGCTCACGCCTCGGCAAGACGCTCTGGACCGAGTTCGACGCGGGCGAAAAGGTCGAGGTGATCGGCGTCTGGGACGGGCCGGAGGAAGCCCGTCGCATCGGCGAAGAGATCGAGACGCTCCAGCGCAAGGGTGAGCGGCTCGACGATGTCGCCATCCTCGTCCGCGCCCAATTCCAGACCCGCGAGTTCGAAGACCGCTTCATCGCCATCGGCCTTCCCTATCGGATCGTCGGCGGTTTCCGCTTCTACGAGCGCGCGGAAATTCGCGATGCGCTCGCCTATCTCCGCGTCATCGCGCAACCCGCCGACGATCTGGCCTTCGAGCGCATCGTCAACACGCCCAAACGCGGCCTTGGCGACAAGGCGGTGGCGAAGATCCACAGCTTCGCCCGCGCCGCCGGAACGCCCCTCCTGTCAGCCGCCGCGCAGATGCTGGATACGGACGAGCTGACGCCGCAGGCCCGCCGCGCGCTCGGCAACCTCGTCGGCGACTTCGGCCGCTGGCGCTCGCGCCTCGCCGAACTGCCGCATCCGGAGCTCGCCCGCCTCATCCTCGACGAAAGCGGCTACACCGCCATGCTCCAGGCCGAACGCTCGGCCGAAAGCGCGGGGCGGCTCGAAAACCTCTCCGAGCTCACTCGCGCCATGGAAGAATATGAAAATTTGGGCGCGTTCCTGGAGCATGTGAGCCTCGTCATGGAAAATGACGCGGCGGGCGATCAGGACAAGGTGACAATCATGACCATCCACGCCGCGAAGGGGCTGGAGTTCGGCACTGTATTCCTGCCCGGCTGGGAAGAAGGCGTCTTTCCGTCGCAACGCGCGCTGGACGAGGGCGGCCTAAACAGCCTGGAGGAAGAACGCCGCCTCGCTTATGTCGCGATCACAAGGGCGCGGCGTAAGTGCTTCATTATCCACGCGGCCAATCGCCGCATCTATGGCCAGTGGACCAGCTCCATCCCCTCCCGCTTCGTCGGCGAATTGCCCGAAGAGCATGTGACGAGCGAAACTACGATGACCGGCGGCGAAAGCCTGTGGCGGGCTAATTGGTCCGAGCGCGCCGATCCCTTCGCCGACGTCGCGCGCGGCACCGGCCGGGGACCGGGCTGGCAGCGCGCCGCCACGACCGGTTTCGACCGCAATCCGGCGCGGGTCATCGAAGCCAAGGCAAGCGCCGTCAGCCTCGGCAATCCGGGCCGCACTGACATCGCGCTCGGCCAGCGCGTGTTCCATTCCAAATTCGGCTACGGCATCGTCGCGGAGATCGAGGGGAACAAGCTCGAAATCGATTTCGAACATGCCGGGCGCAAGCGCGTCCTCGACAGCTTCGTCAGCGTGAACTGATCCCGCGCTAGACGGCGGCACGGCGCCGTGCCAGCAAGAGCCATGCGTGGAAGATCTTCGAAGAAACGATGACCGATTATCTTATTCTTTTTGCGATCGTGCTCGGGATCAACCTGCTGCCAGCCTTCGGGCCGCCGACCTGGTCCATCATCGCCTTTTACGGGCTCACCACGGGCTTGCCCCTTTATCTGCTCGTTCCTACGGCGGCGCTCGCTGCGGCCCTCGGGCGTTATCTGCTGGGTTCGGCATTTCGCTATGGAGAAAAGTGGCTGTCGAACGAGCGGCGGGAGAGCCTGGCGACGGTGCGGGCGGAAATAGGGCGCAGACGCAGATCCATGCTGCTCGGCCTCGGGCTCTTCGTCCTCTCGCCTTTCCCATCCGCGCAATTGTTCGAAGCTGCGGGTCTCGCGCGGATACCGCTCGTTCCGTTCACGATCGCGTTCTTCATCGGCCGGCTCGGCACCTATTTCCTCTACGCGTCGGCCGCCCGCGCGGCGCAGGCGACGAGCCTTGGCGACGACATCATGCGGCACCTTACCGACCCGCTCGCCATCGCGCTTGAAATCGCAACGATCCTACTGCTCGTCGCCTTTATCCGCATCGACTGGAGAAAGCTGCTTCACCGCAATTGAAGACGTATCAGAATATTGCCAACGCCTTCCTATCCTGCCCTTCAACCCTGAACGGCAAACGGATTGCGGCGCGATAGCCGGAGGATGTTGGGCCGGTCTCCAGCACTGCGCCGCCGCCATAGCGGATCTGGAGGCGCGCCCGCGTATTAGCATGGCCGACGCCGCCCTTCGCCTGCGGCTTCTTATCGGCCGGCGGCACCTTGCCGTCGTCGCTGACTGCAAGCAGCAACGTGTCGCCTTCTCGCCGAGCCGACAGCACGATCTCCACCGGCACGGGCGATGGGATCACCGCATATTTGATCGCATTTTCGACGAGCGGCTGAAGGATGAAATTGGGGATGAGCGCTTCCAGCGTCTCATCTTCGCAATCGAAGGTCAGATTCAGGCGAGCGCCAAAACGGATGGTCTGGACCTTGAGATAGGCTTCCACCGTCTCCAGCTCCTCCTCCAGCGTGATTTCGCCGTCACTGACATCGGTGCAGCTTCTAAGGAATGCGGCAAGGGCGTCGGACAGCGCCACTGCCGCCTCCTTCTGGCCGCTCAGCACCAGTCCGGACACGGAATTGAGCGCATTGCACATGAAATGCGGATTGAGCTGCAAGCGCAGCATCGCCAGTTCGGATCGGGCGGCCCGGGTCTCCGCCTCCGCCACGCGGGCGGCCTGTGCGCTCGCCTCCCTTTCCGCGACGAGCAGCTGCCGCTCCCGGCGGCGGGCGGTGTCGTTGTGCAGCAGGGCGAGCATGGCGGCCGCCCACAGGCAGAAGGGCACGAACCAGAAGAGGCCGCCGCGCAGGATATTGGCGCGCGTCACGGTGTTCGCCACCGTGAGTTCCGCCGCCTGCGGGCCGAAAACCGTCCGGATGAGCTGGAAACCGACGTCGAAGACGAAAGAGAACGCGAACATCAGGATGAGCGCGATCAGCGCCTGACGCCTGAACGGCAGCGCCCGCATCCGCGCGAGCAGCTTGAAGATGCCGATCGCCACAAGGGTCGCATA
>DATDNN010000206.1:0-2101 GCA_036518255.1 Allosphingosinicella sp.
CGGGACCGGAAAGGCGCATGAACGGATATTTGCTCTGCATCGCCGGATTGAGCGCGACGTCCGGCGACATTTCCCCTTCATATTCGAAATCGGTGGCGCGCGCGTCGAGCAGGCTCACCGCCTCGCGCACATTGTCGAGCCACTGGCCCTCCGGATTGCCGAAGTTGGAATAAGAGAGGAAGGCGACGCGCGGTTCATGCCCCATGCGCCGCGCGACCGCCGCCGATTGTTCGGCGATGTCGGCTAGCTGGGCCGCGGTCGGCCGTTCCGTGACGGTCGTGTCGGCCATGAACACGGTGTGGCTCTGGCCGACCAGGATGTGCATCCCGAAGGGCGTGCTTTCCCCCGACTGATCGATGACGCGGCGAAGCTGGCTGTAGGTTTGCGCATAGGGACGCGTGACGCCGCTGATCAGCGCGTCGCCCTCGCCAAGCGCGAGGAGGGCGGCGGCAAAGGTGTTCCGGTCCTGCTTCACCATCCGCTCCACTTCGCGGGCGAGATAGCCGCGCCGCTGGAGCCGGGCATAAAGATGGTCGATCATCCTCGGCACGAGCGGCGAGTTGCGGCTGTTATGAAGCTCGTAGCTCTCTGCGTCGGCGACGCCCATCGCGCGCAGGCGATCGTGAACGTCGTCGCGCCCGACGAGAACGGGGATGCCGTAGCCGCCTTCCTTGAACGCCACCGCCGCGCGCAGCACCACTTCCTCTTCGCCTTCCGCGAAGATCACGCGGCGCGGATTGGATTTCGCCGCTTCATAGGCGAGGGTGAGGACGGAGGTGGTCGGGTTCATCCGCGACCGCAGGGCGAGGCGATAGGCCTCCATGTCCGCGATCGGCTTCTGGGCGACGCCGCTGTCCATCGCGGCCTGCGCCACGGCGGCGGGAACCACTTCCATCAGGCGCGGATCGAAGGGCGCCGGGATGATATATTCCGGGCCGAAACTGTGCGCCTTGCCGCCATAGGCCGCCGCCACTTCCTCCGGCACCTGCTGGCGGGCGAGCTGGGCAAGCGCCTCGGCGGCGGCGATCTTCATATCGTCATTGATCGTCGTTGCCCGCACGTCGAGCGCGCCGCGGAAGATGAAGGGGAAGCCGAGGACGTTGTTGACCTGATTGGGATAGTCCGAGCGGCCGGTGGCGACGATCGCGTCGGGCCGCGCCGCCTTCGCGTCGGTCGGCAGGATTTCCGGATCCGGATTGGCCATGGCGAAGATGATCGGCTGGGGCGCCATGTCCATCACCATGTCGGGCTTCAGCGCGCCGGCGGCGGAAAGGCCGAGGAAGATGTCGGCGCCGACCAGCGCCTCCTTCAAGGTCCGCGCCTCCGTCGCCGCCGCATGGGCGGACTTCCACTGATCCATGGACTCCGTACGGCCTTGGTAGATGACGCCGGTGCGGTCGCACATGATGACGTTGTCGTGGGCGACGCCCATCGCCTTGATCAGCTCGGTGCAGGCGATGGCGGCGGCGCCCGCGCCGTTCACGACCACCTTCACGTCCTTGAGCGCGCGGCCCGTCAGGCGGCAGGCGTTGATGATGCCGGCGGCCGTGATGATGGCCGTCCCATGCTGGTCGTCATGGAAGACCGGGATGTTCATCCGCTCGCGCAGCGCTTGCTCGATGATGAAGCAGGAGGGCGCGGCGATATCTTCGAGGTTGATGCCGCCGAACGAGGGTTCGAGCAGGGCGACGGCATTGACGAAGGCGTCGACATCCTCGGTCGCGAGTTCGAGGTCGATGGCATCGACGTCGGCGAAGCGCTTGAAGAGCACGGCCTTGCCTTCCATCACCGGCTTCGACGCGAGCGCGCCGAGATTGCCGAGGCCAAGGATCGCCGTGCCGTTGGAGATGACGGCGACGAGATTGCCTTTCGCGGTATAATCATAGGCGCAGGCCGGATTGTCGGCGATGGCGCGGACGGGCACCGCGACGCCCGGCGAATAGGCAAGGCTTAGGTCGCGCTGCGTCGCCATGGGCTTGGACGCTACGATCTCGATCTTTCCGGGCCGCCCCTTGGCATGGAAGTGCAGGGCTTCGGCCTCGGAAAATGTGATATTGCTCTCGCTCATAGCGCCAACGTCTCCAATCGCTTGCCTCCCCCT
>DATDNN010000207.1:0-3041 GCA_036518255.1 Allosphingosinicella sp.
CTTCTTGCGGGCCGAACCGTCATCCTCCACCGCCATGATCAGGTGGCCGGATTGCGTCGCGACCCGAAGGCTGATCGTCACCTGGCCGCTGGACGGCGCGACCGCATGCTTTACGGCATTTTCGACGAGCGGCTGAAGAAGGAAGCTCGGCACTTCGGCGGCAAGCGCGCTGTCCGGGCAATCGATGGCGAAGGCGAGCCGCTTGCCGAACCGGACGCGTTCGATGGCGAGATAGGCTTCAACCGCCGCCAGCTCCTCGCGCAGCGACACCATGCCGCGCGTTTCGCTGGCCGTGGAGGAGCGGAAATAATCGGACAGCCGCTTCATCATCGCGGTCGCTTCTTCATGCCGGCCGGAGACGATCAGGCCGGAAATGGCGTTGAGCGTGTTGAACAGGAAGTGCGGGCTGATCTGGTGCCGGAGCGCCAGCACCTGCGCCTGGCCGGCCGCAATGCGGGCTTCGGCAAGGCGTGCGTCGCGCCGTCTTTCGACCTCCATGCTGCGGAGCAATTTCTGCGCGGCGGTGAAGAAGCTGAACATCCAGATGTCGATGACGAGGCTGCTCGCCACGCCGGAGAGGAAATCGGGGTGGAAGGCCCTGTTCCCGCTCTCGAACCAGGTGAGCCAGGCATAGCCGGTAGCCGAGGATATCCAGGCCGCGCCCGTCGCCACGGCGATAAGGGCGGCCCAGCCCCAGGCACGGGGCAGGCCTTCGGTCAGCCGGACCGCGCCGCAAATGGCTAGGCAGAGGAAAAAGCTGGTCGCCTGGGTGATAGCGATCCATTTGGGCATCCAGGCCGGCGGGGGCGGGCCCGGCATCAGATAGGCGAAGCCGGTGAAGAGGAGGACGCAGAAGGCGCTGACCGCAAGCGTCAGCCACAGCCAATAAGGGCGCTGGCCCTGGCCGCGCGAAGCCGTTTCCGGCGCCACGGCCGGACTTTCCTCTCCCGAATGGAGTCCCGAAAGGGCGCGAGGCGAGATTGAAAGCATGAATCGAGTTTCATCTATGTCGCAATCGTAATCAAGCCGTTAAGCGCGCACCCTCGACAAGGGCGCGCGGGCATGCGAGCCTTCGGGCATAAAAGTCAGCATCGTAGGGGGCAGGATGAAGAACTGGAACGCGCGCAAGCGGATCGTGGCGAGCGAGGAGCTGCCGGAGGAACACCGGCTGAAGCGCAGCCTCGGCTGGCCGCATCTCGTGGCGCTGGGTGTCGGCGCGATCGTCGGCACCGGCATTCTCACCTTGATCGGCGTGGGCGCTGCGAAGGCCGGGCCTGCCGTGATCCTCTCCTTCGTCATCGCGGGCGTGATCTGCGCCTGCGCGGCGCTTGCTTATGCCGAAATGGCGACGATGATCCCCGCTTCGGGCAGCGCCTATACCTATTCCTATGTCGTGATCGGCGAACTCGTCGCCTGGGTGATCGGCTGGAGCCTCATCCTCGAATATTCGCTGGTGGTGAGCGCGGTGGCGGTCGGCTGGTCCGGCTATGCCGCGCCGCTCCTCCATGCCTGGGCGGGGGTGCCGATGGCCCTGATGCAGGGCCCCGAGCTTGACGGCATCGTCAACCTGCCGGCCATTTTCATCATCGCCGTCGTCGCTGGCCTCCTCATCGCCGGAACCCGGGAGAGCGCGACGCTCAACGCCATTCTCGTCGTCGTGAAGATCGTGGCGCTCATCGTTTTCGTCGCCGTCGCGCTTCCCTATTTCAACCCGGCCCATTTCGAGCCCTTCATGCCCTTCGGCTTCGCCAAGCATATGGGCGCGGACGGCGTGGAGCGGGGCGTGATGGCCGCCGCCGCCATCATCTTCTTCGCCTTTTACGGCTTCGACGCGATCGCGACGGCGGCGGAAGAGACGAAGAATCCGGGGCGGGATCTCTCCATCGGCATCGTCGGATCGATGATCCTCTGCGTCATCATCTACATGGCGGTCGCGGCGGCAGCGGTGGGCGCGCTTGCCTATGCACGCTTCGCCAACAGCCCCGAGCCGCTGGCGCTCATCCTCCGCGAGCTTGGCCAGCCGGGCGCGGCCACCTATCTCGCCGGATCGGCGGTGATCGCGTTGCCGACGGTGATCCTCGCCTTCTTTTACGGCCAGAGCCGCATCTTCTTCGTGATGGCGCGCGACGGCCTGTTGCCCCGCGCGCTCGCCAAGGTGTCGCGGCGCGGCTCGCCAACCCGCATCACCCTGTTCACGGCGGTGATCGTCGGCCTCATCGCCGGGGTCTTCCCGCTCGACGAAATCGCGGCGCTCGCCAATGCAGGCACGCTCGCCGCCTTCACCTCCGTGGCGCTCTGCATGCTGATCATGCGCAGGCGTGCGCCGGAGGCGGAGCGGGTGTTCCGCACGCCGCTTGCCTGGCCCGTGGGATTGGTGGCGATCGGCGGCTGCCTCTATCTTTTCGCCAGCCTGCCCGAAAAGACGCAGTTCTATTTCCTGATGTGGAATGTGATCGGTCTGGCATTCTATATGCTTTATGGAGGACGCAGGATCGTGGAGGATGTGCGTTCATCTCCCCGCAACGTCGCCGGGTAGAGGATCGAAAATCAATTGGGGGAGAGGGATATGAGGGTCATTCTACCGGCAGCGGCGCTTGCCGCCGGGTTGATGGCGGGCTCTGCAATGGCCGAGCCGGGTTATGGCACCGTGAAGTTCACGGTCGAGGTTGTCGGTAAGCACAATGTGCCGACGCCGGAGGGCGGATTCAGGAATGTCCTGAAGTCGCGCATCTTCACGGGGTCGGCGCGGGTGAAATATGGCGGCCAAGGCTTCGGCGGCGGCGCGATAAAGGGATATGATCGCGAAGCCTACGAGCAGCAAAAGGACGCGTGCGAGCGCGATGGCCTGAACGAAGCTGCCATTGCCGCTTGTCAGGACGAGGTGCAGGACCGCCAGAATGCGGCCGAGCGCAGAGCATTGCAGTCGGTTAATCCCGCGGCGGCCATGCGTGCTTCGAAGGTGGACGTCTGGGCTACCGAGGATTGTACGGGCACGCTGCAGGTCGCGGACAAGGGCATTTATCGGGGTATCGAGGTCGCGG
>DATDNN010000208.1:0-4472 GCA_036518255.1 Allosphingosinicella sp.
GCTTCGCTGCGCTCGCAATGACGATTACACCAGTTTGATCTCGCGCAGGCGCTCCATCAGATAATCGTGCGCGGTGATCGGCTCGGGATAGAGGTTCGGGCGCCCCTCGCCCATGCAGCCGGGCAGCGTCTCGATCAGATAGTCCGGCCGGAAATGGAGGAAGAAGGGCATCGAATAGCGCGAATGGCCGCGCCGTTCGGGGGCCGGATTGACCACGCGGTGCGAGGTCGATTTCAGCACATTGTTGGTAAGCCGCTGCAACATGTCGCCGATATTGACGACGAGCTCGCCTTCCTTCGGCGACACCGGCAGCCATTCGCCGTCGCGGTCGAGGAGTTGGAGGCCCGCTTCCTCGGCGCCGAGCAGCAAGGTGATCGTGTTGATATCCTCATGCGCGCCCGCCCGGACGCCCGGCGCGTCCGGCGACACCGGCGGATAATGGAGCAGGCGCATCACCGAATTGCCGTCGCGCACCGTATCCTCGAAGAAATCGGGCGCGAGGCCGAGATGGCGGGCGATGGCGGCAAGGATGCGCGCGCCAGCCTTGTCGAACGCGGCGAACAGTTCGAGGAAGGTCGCCTTGAAAGAATCGATCTCGGCTGGCCAGATATTGTCGGCCATCACCGCGCGGAA
Source organism: Allosphingosinicella sp. (assembly GCA_036518255.1). Classification (GTDB taxonomy): domain Bacteria; phylum Pseudomonadota; class Alphaproteobacteria; order Sphingomonadales; family Sphingomonadaceae; genus Allosphingosinicella. The sequence continues at coordinate 634 of DATDNN010000208.1, forward strand.
CGGGTGCCCCTCGGCAAGCTCGCGGCCGATATGCCAGAATTCCTTGAGGTCATGCTCGGTCGCGCCCTTGGCGGTTTCGATGCCGAACGGCGTATAGCCCCGCGCGCCGCCGCCGCCCGCGACGTGATAGGAACGCTTCACCTCTTCCGGCAGCGCGAAGAAGGCCTTCGCCTTCGCCTCGGCCCGCGCGATGAGATCGGCCGGAATGCCATGATCGGCAATGATCGCGAAGCCGTAGCGTTCGAACGATTGCCCGAGCTCCCGCGCAAAGCCCTCGGGATCGGTATCGGATGCGGTAAGGGAAACGGAAGCGATGGAGGAGATGTCGGTCATGGCGCTGCTTTGGTCCGAATAATCACAAAATTCCAGTCCTCTGCGCCGTTCGGGCGAATGGTAACAGGCGATCAGCCCGCCGCCATCAGCCCGGCCAATGCCGCGCTCATCAGATTGGAGAGCGAACCGGCCAAAAGAGCCTTGAGACCCAGCTTGGCGATCATCGGCCGCTGGTTGGGCGCGAGGCCGCCGGTCACGGCCATCTGGATCGCGATCGAGCTGAAATTGGCGAAACCGCAGAGCGCGAAGGTGACGATCGCCACCGTCTGGGGCGAAAGCGTGCCCTGCGCCGCGCCGAGGCTGATATAGGCGACGAATTCATTGAGGACGATCTTCTCGCCGAACAGGCCGCCCGCCTTCGCCGCTTCCTCCCACGGCACGCCGATCAGGAACATGACGGGCTGGAAGACGTAGCCGACGAGGCGCTGGAAGGTGAGGCCTTCGACGCCGAACCAGCCGCCGATGCCGGACAAGAGCCCGTTCGCCAGCGCGACGAGCGCCACGAAGGCCAGAACCATCGCGCCCACCGCGACGGCGAGGCGCACGCCGGTCTGCGCGCCCTGGCTCGCGGCCATGATGATGTTGGCGGGACGTTCCTCGTCATGCGTGGCTTCGGCGAGCGCGATCTTTTCCTCTTCCGGATCATCGCCGAGGGGCAACTGCCCCTCGTCCCGGCCTTCGGGCGCGTCGGGCATCATGATCTTGGCCATCAATATGCCGCCGGGCGCGGCCATGAAGGAGGCGGCGAGCAGATAGTCGATGCGGATGCCCATGGCGGCGTAGGCGGCAAGGATGGTGCCCGCGACGCCCGCCATGCCCGACGTCATCACCGTGAAGAGCTGCGCGGGCGTGAGGCTCGCGAGATAGGGGCGGATGACGAGCGGCGATTCGCTCTGGCCGACGAAGATGTTCGCCGCCGCGCAGAGAGATTCGACCTTGGAAACGCCGGTAATCTTCTCAAGCGCGCCGCCGATCCAGCGGACGACGAGCTGCATGATGCCGAGATAGTAGAGGATCGAAACGAGCGCCGCGAAGAAGATGATGACGGGCAGCGCCTGGATCGCGAAATTCTGACCGAGCGGGTCGCTGGCGAGGCCGCCGAACAGGAAGGACGTGCCCGCATTGGCATAGCCCAGAAGGTTCGCCACTCCGCCCGATGCATATTGCAGCGCCGTCCGGCCGAAGGAGGAATAGAGGACGAGCGCCGCGATGCCCGCCTGAAGCGCGAAGGCCGCCGCCACCACGCGCAGGCGGATCGCCTTGCGGTCGGACGAGAGGGCGAACGCGATCAAGAGGATCAGCGCCATGCCGGCAAGGCTCGTCAAAATCCGGGTCATCGTCATCTCTCCCCCCAGGTGCGGCTTGTCACCACACCATTTTCGTTTCCGCAGCTTCGATGGCCGCGTCGAGTTTGTCTATCGCTTCGTCTATGCCCTCGGCGACCAGCAACTGGCCGCGCCGCGCGGGCGACATGAAGCCCGCATCGGTCGTATGATCGAGGAAACGGATCAGCCCGTCCCAGAAACCGCCGACATTCAGCAGCGCGAACGGCTTGGCATGATAGCCAAGCGCATTCCACGTCCAGGCTTCGAACAATTCGTCGAACGTGCCGATGCCGCCGGGCAGCGCGACGAAGGCGTCGGTGAGCTCGGTCATCCTGGCTTTCCGCTCATGCATCGACTGGACGACGTGGAGTTCGGTGAGGCCCCGGTGCGCGACTTCCAGATTGGTGAGCGCTTCCGGGATCACGCCATAGGCCTCGCCGCCCGCCGCCAGCACCGCGTCGGCGACGACGCCCATCAGCCCGAGCCTGCCGCCGCCATAAACGAGGCCGATGCCGCGCGCCGCCATCGTCTCGCCGAGTGCGCGGGCGGTGTCCGCGAAACGCGGATCGGCGCCCATGCTCGATCCGCAATAGACGGCGAGCCGCTTCACAGCCTTTCCCCGACCAGCGCCTGAAGATCGGCGACCGGCCGCGCGCCGAAATGCGAAATCACTTCGGCCGCCGCGATGGAGCCGATGCGCAGGCTCTCCTCGAGCGAGCGCCCCCGCGCTTGCCCGACGAGGAATCCCGCCGCGAACAGGTCGCCCGCGCCGGTCGTGTCGACCACTTCCTCGATCCAGATGGCGGGAATGGACACATGCTCCGTCCCCGCTATCGCCCGCGCGCCCCTGGCCCCGCAGGTCACGACCAAAGTGCCGACCTGCGGCGCCAGAAAGGCGATGGCGTCGTCGAGATCCTCGGTCCCGGCCAACGCTCGCGCTTCGGCTTCGTTGGCGAACAGCATGTCGATCGCGCCGCCGCCGATCAGGTCGAGAAACTCCTGCCGGTGGAGCGCGATGAGTGCGATGTCGGACAGGGTGAAGGCGACCTTGCGTCCCGCCGCCGCCGCCACCTGCATCGCCGCACGCATCGCCGCGCGCGGCCCTTCGGCGCGCCACAGATAGGCTTCGAGGTAAAGGATCGCCGCCGCGCGGATCTGATCATGGTCGAGCGCATCGGCGGAAAGCCGGTGCGCCGCGCCCGGAAAGGTGTTCATCGTCCGCTGCGCGTCGGGCGTGACGAGGATCAGGCAGCGCCCGGTGGGCACGCCGCCATTGCTCGCGGGCGTCCGGAACTCGACGCCCTGCGCGCGAATGTCGTGAGCGAAGACCTCGCCCAGCTGGTCGGCCGCCACCTGCCCGACGAACCCGGCCCGTCCGCCGAGCGCGGCGATGCCCGCCATCGTGTTCGCCGCCGAACCGCCGCTCGTTTCCTGCGCCGGGCCCATATGGGCGTAAAGCCGCGTCGCTTCCCCCGCATCGAGCACGCGCATCGACCCCTTGACCAGGCCTTCCCGGACAAGAAATTCCTCTTCGGCTGTGGCTATGACGTCCACGACGGCGTCGCCGATGGCGAGCACGTCCAATCGGATTTCAGACACTTACTGTTTTGCCGCTCTCAAGTGATGGTCGCCCCGGTGAATGCGGTTTCAACCCATGGCGGGAAAGCCGCCGGATGGGAAGGCTTTTTGCGACGAACCCCGTCGGCCTCACCCGCCCCGCATGCAGTGATGGAAGAGTGAACGGCTCGTTAGTCTTAATACCTATTTTTTTCTTTACCCACTTTTGTCACACTCGATCCCGCCATTTGGACGAAATGGCTGGAAGGAGTCATGGCTTCCGGCGCTCACGCGCCTGCCGTGCGAACGTCCAGACCGGGGGCTTCGCTTACGGCTGAGGGGCAGGCCCGGGGGATACGGCTAAAACAGATAAGGGGAACGCAGATGTCAGGGATATCGAAGAGGATCGTGCTGACTGCGATCGGGGGTGCGGCATTATCCGTGGCCGCCTGGGCGGCGGGCGGCAAATTTGCACCGAAGACCCTCCCGATTTTCGTGATGGTTTCCCCATCGACGGCCTCCCTCACCGCCTCGGCAAACCAGCAATTCGCCTGTCAGGTCGTGAACAGCACGAACCAGCGCTGCTATTGGTCGGTTCAGGAGAGAGGCGGCGGCACCGTTTCA
>DATDNN010000209.1:0-3379 GCA_036518255.1 Allosphingosinicella sp.
TGGGCGGGAAGCTGGAAGGACGTCGCCAAGGAAATGCGCGGCCGCTATCCCAAACATCCCTGGCCGGACGATCCCGCCGCCGCCGATCCGACGCTGCGGACCAAAAGGGCGTCGCCGCGCGCCTGAAGTCCGGCATTGACGCTATGGCTACAGATGTAGCATGTGCGGTCTGCACGGCTTTCATGCGTGCGTGCCGGGGGAATGCGAAATGGGTTTCGGGAAGATTATCGGCGGAGTAGCCTTTCATGCCGCAGCGGCTGGTCTGGTCCTGGCAGGCGCGCCGGTGGTTGCGGCGGAGGAGCAAGCGGCGCCGGTCGTGCCCGACATCCAGACATTGGGCGCGTCCCTCATCGCCGCCATCAATGGCTTGGCGGCGGACCGTGCGGCCTGGATCGACCGCAACATGAGCGCCCGCGCGCGGGAAGCGGGGCAGGCGGCCGAAATGCAGGCGCTGCTCGACAGGTTCGGGCCGCTTTATGGGCCGCTTGCCTTCAAGGGCGCATCTCTCCAAGGCAGTTTCCTGTCGATCGCGGTGGACGCCCCGGCGCGGAAGCGCGAGGGCCGCATCACCCTGCTCATCGACCGGGCGGACGCGGGGCATGTGGCGGTGATCTGGGATCTGCCTTTCCCCAAAGGGCTGGATGTGGAGGCACTGCCCGCCACCCTGTCGCTTCAAGAAGCGAAGCGCAGGATCGCGGCGCAGGTCGAGGCGGCGGCGCGTGCCGACGAATTCTCCGGCGCCGTGCTGGTGACCAGGGGCGGCAAGACGCTCTACAGCAAAGCGGCGGGCTTCGCCGACCGCGACTTCGCCGTGCCCAACGCTATGGACACCCGCTTTCACCTCGGATCGATGGACAAGATGTTCACGGCGACCGCCATCGCCCAGCTGATCGAAGCCGGGAAGCTCTCCTTCGACACCCGGCTGATCGACGTGCTGCCGGACTATCCCAATGCGGAGGCCGCGCGGAAGATCACCATCGCTCATCTTCTCACCCATCGCGCGGGCCTTGGCATGCTGTGGGACAGGAAGGGCTACGACCGGCTGAAACCCTATGACACGGTCGCCGAACTCCTGCCCATGTTCGCCGCCGAACCCCTGCTGTTCCAGCCGGGCGAGGGCGCGGACTATAGCAATGAAGGTTTCATCGTCCTTGGCGCCGTGATCGAGAAGCTGAGCGGGCAGAGCTATTATGACTATGTGCAGCAACACATCTTCGATCCGGCGGGGATGACCGATACCGGCTATCCGCGCCTCGACGAAATCGCGCCGCGCCGAGCGGTTGGCTATATGGTGCCGGAGGACGACCCCCTCGGCCTTTATCCGCGCCGCCCGAACTGGACCTTCAACGGCTATCGCGGCAATTCCTGCGGCGGCGGCTATTCGACGGCCGCCGATATGACGCGTTTCCTGCGGGCGCTGAAGGCCGGGACATTGGTGAGCCCGGCGATGGTGGAGCGGATCATCGCGGCGGAGCCCGCCTCCATTCCCAATTACGGCATGGGCTTCCAGGTCATGCCGATCAACAACGACATGCTGCGCGGCCATGACGGCGGCGGCCCGCATTCCGGCGTCAATTCCTTCGCCAAAATGCTGTGGAAGGGCGACTATGTCGTCGCGGTGATGGGCAATTACGATGCGCCCTTCGCCCAGAATCTGGGCGGCGACATCGTCCGGATCCTCGACCGGCTGGAAGCGGGAGAGGCGCGGGCCGCGCAAAAGCGCTAGGCGGTGCTTGACGGGAATCGGTCCGCCCGGCAGGGGGAGGACCGATCAGTTACGAGGGATCTGCCATGGCCGCGCGCATCTTCCAGCGTTCGAAAAACGCCCTGCAATCGGGCCGTGCCCGCGCAAGCGAGTGGGTGCTGCAGTTCGAATCCGGCAGCCCGCGCCGCCCCGATCCGCTGACCGGCTGGGCGGGCGGCGCCGATACGCAGACGCAGGTGCGCCTCACCTTCAAGACGCTGGACGAGGCCAAGGCCTATGCCGACCGGAACGGCATCGACTATCATGTCGTGCCTGCCGCGGCGCCCGTTCTGAAGATCCAGTCCTACGCCGACAATTTCCGCTAAGCAGCTTAGTTAACTGATACCCGCCGCCCGCGCATGCGCGGCGATGGCGGCGTCCTGCGGCGACAGGCGGGCCGCTTCGGCGATGAGGCGGCGTCCTTCGGCCTCGTCGCGCTTGCTTTCGAACAGGAGCCAGCCGAGCGTGTCGAGGGCCGCGGGGCTTTCCGGGCTTTGCTTCACCGCTTCGCGCGCGAAGGGAATGGCCTGATCATAGGCCTTCAGCGCGCCATAGGCATAAGCCAGATTGTTGAGGACGAGCGGGTCGCGATCGCCGCGCGCGCGCAGCTCCTCGTAAACCGCCGTCGCCTCGCGCCAGCGTTTGCCCTCGATCGCGCCCGCGCCGACGAGGCGCAGCGTTTCGGTGAGCCGTAAGGGCGTATCGCCGAAATCGCCCGCCGCGCGGAAGGCGCGGACCGCGTCGCGATACCGCCCGCTCATCACCAGCGCATCGCCGGAGAGGCGGCTGCGCTGGGGCGTGGGCGGCAGTCCCTCCAGCCGCTGGAGCGCTTCCCCGGCCTTGCCGCCGACCAGCAGGGCCGCCGCATAAGCCTCCTGCGCGGCCGCGTTCGCGGGATCGGCTTCCGCCGCGGCTTTCAGCGTCGCGAGATCCTCGGGCGAGGGCGCGCCCGGCGCGGGATCGGAAAGGGTGACGTTATAATTGCCCGCCTGCTGCGGCTCGTTCGAACAGGCGGCCGCGAGGGCGAGGATGAGGGCGGAAGGAAGGATGCGTTTCATGCCGGCTGCAGATCATATTGTTTCATGAGGTCATAGAGGGTCGGCCGGCTGATGCCGAGCAATTTGGCGGCGGCGGAAATATTGTTCTCGGCCCGCGCCAGCGCCCGGCTGATCGCCTTCCGGTCCGCCGCCTCGCGCACCGCCTTGAGGTTGACCGGCAGCGCGTCGGCTTCGGCCGGAAGATCGAGATCCTCGGGCGTCACCAATTTGCCTTCCGCCATGATGACGGCGCGCTTCAGCCGGTTTTCCAGCTCGCGCACATTGCCGGGCCATGCCCAGGCGTCGATGGCGGCGAGCGCGGCGGGGGTGAAGCCCTTCACCGCCGATTGCATCTCCCGCGCGAAGCGCTGGAGGAAATGCTTGGCGAGGAGGGCCGCGTCTCCCGGACGTTCGGCAAGCGCGGGAATGCGCACCGGAATCTCGGCGAGGCGGTAATAGAGATCGTCGCGGAACGTGCCGGCCGCGATCATCTCCTCGAGATTGCGGTGGGTGGCGCAGACGATGCGGGTGTCGACCGCAATGGCCTTGCGCCCGCCGATCCGTTCGATCACCCGCTCCTGCAGGAAGCGGAGGAGCT
>DATDNN010000210.1:0-2722 GCA_036518255.1 Allosphingosinicella sp.
TCGCCGCCAAGCTGCGTCCGCCGCCGCCAAGCCAGATGGTGTCGATTGCGGTGGCCGGGAGGCTGCGCTCCATCGCCTCCAGCGGCCGCAGGAGGCTTTCGCCAGCTTCCCCGCGCCCGAGCGCTGCGGCGACCTTGCGTACCCCGGCCTTCATCTCCGCCAGGCTCCCCGCATAAGGCAGGGTGAGCAGGCGCGCCCCGATCCGTGCGGCGATGCGCGCCGTATCCCGGCCGCTGCCGCCCATGGTGAGGACGAGATCGGGCTTCCGGGCCACGACGGACAGCAGGCTGCCGTCATTGGCGGGATAGGCCCGGGCCGCGCGCCAATAGGGCGTTTCTTCCGCTTTCCGGGAGAGATGGGATATAGAGACGATCTGGCCCGGCGCGGCGAGCGCGAGCAGCAGTTCGTCGGTGCAAAGGTTGAGCGATGCCACGCGCTTTGGCGCGCCATCGGCGGGCGCTGAGGCGAGCAAAAGGGCGGCCGCACAAACTCCCGCCCAGATAATTTGCATCTTTTCCTCCTCCGAGCCCGTTGCGCGCCGTCTCGAAGGAACCCCCGCATGAGGCGAGGGCGCCGCGCACCGTGGCTGGTCCCGGCCGGGTGCGGACAGCAGGCGAGGGCAGGTCTCCTGGCTTTGCCCCGGAAGAGGCATTCACAGTTGCGGGCACAGCGCCGGATGTTCGCCGGCTTCCCATTTTCACCCTCTCCGCAGTGGCGGCGCGGGCACCTTCGCTGTCCTTGCTGCTACCAGCCCCGCCTCACTTGTCAATTCCGGGCCGAGCCTGTAGAGGCGCAGGGCTTTTCCACGAGGCTGGTCGGAACCAGCCGCTATTCCAGGAAGATATCATGAAGCCCGATACCCATCCCGATTATCACATGATCAAGGTGCAGATGACCGACGGCACCGTGTTCGAAACCCGCTCCACCTGGGGCAAGGAAGGCGACACGCTGCAGCTCGACATCGATCCGAAGGCCCATCCGGCCTGGACGGGCGGCACCGGCAAGATGCTCGATTCGGGTGGCCAGGTCGCGCGCTTCAACAAGCGCTTTGGCGGTCTCACGCTCGGCAAGAAGTAAGAAGCGTAGGGCGGGTGGTTCCGGCGATCGAAACCGCGCGCCTCCGCCTTCGCGGCTTCACCGCTGCGGATCTTCCCCAATTCGAGGCGATGCTCGGCGATCCGCAGGTGATGCGGCATATCGGCGGGCGTGCGCTTTCGCGCGAGGAAAGCTGGCGCCGGATCGCCTGCAACCATGGATTGTGGGCGCTCGTCGGCTACGGCTATTGGGTCGTCGAGCGGAAGGATGACGGCGTCATCCTCGGCCAGATCGGCTTTGCCGATTTCAAGCGCGCCATGACGCCTAGCATCGAGGGACTACCCGAAATGGGCTGGGTGCTTGGCGCCCATGCCCACGGCCAGGGCTTCGCTACCGAAGCGGTGCGCGCCGGCCTCGACTGGGCCGACGCCAACCTGTCGGGGCAAGACGTGGTGGCAATCATCGCGCCCGACAACGAACCTTCGATCCGCGTGGCTGAAAAAGTGGGGTTCGGCGATCCATGTCCCGCCGAATATCATGGCGAGCCGATCATCCTCTTCCGCCGTCCGTCTCGCCAAGTCTAAACGCATTATTGCGCTCCTGCGAAAGCAGGAGCCTAGCGGCGAGTTTCGTGGGGCGCGCCGTCCGCGCCAAGCATTGGACTACCCTTGCCCGACACCTGTCGCTTCCCGTCGATCACGATAGGCGATGCGACCCCGGGCACCCCTTCATTATCGATACGGAGTCCGCGCGCGATCACCTGGGGGTCGGCAAAGACCTCGGCGACATCGTTGATCGGCCCCGCCGGTACGCCAGCGGCTGCGAAGGCCGTCAACAGATCTTCTTTGCGACGCAGCGCGAGGGCGGGGGAGAGGGCGGCCACGAGAGCCTCCCGGTTGCCGACCCGGTCCGCATTCGTCCGGAACCGCGCATCGCCGGGCAGCGCCGGAAGGCCGAGGATGGCGCAGAGCTTCGCGAACTGGCCGTCATTGCCGACGGCGACGATGATGTGGCCGTCCGCCACCGCGAAGGTCTGGTAAGGGGCGATATTGGGATGGGCATTGCCCATGCGGCGCGGCGGCGTTCCCGAGACCAGATAATTCATCGCCTGATTGGCGAGGACGGCCACCTGCGTGTCGAGCAGCGCCATGTCGATATGGCAACCCCGGCCCGTTTTTTCGCGGCCGATCACGGCGGCAAGGATCGAATTGGCGGAATAGACGCCGGTGAAGATGTCGGCGAAGGCCACGCCCGTTTTCTGCGGTTCCCCATCCGCCTCCCCGGTCAGGCTCATGATCCCGCCCATACCCTGGATCATGAAATCATAGCCCGCGCGCGCCGCATAAGGTCCGGTCTGGCCGAAGCCGGTGATCGAGCAATAGATGAGGCGCGGATTGATCTTCGACAGGCTCTCGTAATCGAGGCCATATTTGGCGAGGCCGCCCACCTTGAAATTTTCGATCAGGATATCGGCGGAGGCGGCGAGCGAGCGCACCCGTTCCTGACCCTCGGGCGTTTCCAAGGCCACCGCGATGGAGGACTTCCCACGATTGCAGCTGTGGAAATAGGCGGCGCTACCCTCGCTATCGTCGACGAAAGGCGGCCCCCAGCCGCGCGTATCGTCCCCGCTGCCGGGCCGCTCGACCTTGATCACCTCGGCACCGAGATCGGCGAGAAGCTGCCCGGC
>DATDNN010000211.1:0-3005 GCA_036518255.1 Allosphingosinicella sp.
CGGTCGTAAGAAACAATCGTCCGCGCCAGGCTCTCCGCTGCTTCGCCGGGAGCATCGCTTGCGATTTCGACGAGGCCGATCACCGATGCCTCTGCCCCGCTGATCGCGGCAGCGCTGAGCAGCAGGCGGTGCGCTTGGCCAGGGCCCACCAGCGAAACCAGCCGGTGAATATCCTCCTGAGGATAGGAGATGCCGAGCTTTGCAGGCGTGATGGCGATCTGCGCGCCGGTCGCGGCGACGCGTATGTCGCAAGCCATGGCGAGCGCCACACCCGCACCGTAACAGGCGCCCTCGATCAGGGCGACCGAGGGAATGGCGAGGGTCGCGAGTCTGTCCAGCGCGTAACGCATGGCTCGCCGGAACGCCGCGGCCTGCGAAGGATCGCCATGAAAAGCCGCGAAATCGGCAATGTCCGCCCCTGCGCAAAAAGCGCCGCCGGGCACGCCCGACAGAAGAAGGCAGCGGGCGCCCGAAGCCTCGGCGTCTTGAAGCGCCGCCTCCAGCCTCGCCCACTCTCCAAGAGGCACCGCATTCCGTGCCTCCGGCCGGTTGAGCCGCAGACGCGCGATCGCATCATCCACGATGAGTTCGAACATACTCGCCCTCTGCCTCGCGGCGGCGCCTTTGTCCCGCGAAAAGTTAGCGCAGCCGGGAGGCGAAACGCCACCAGCCCGGCTGCACGGCACCGATCGCCTGCGACGCCGCGTCGCGAGAAGCTGCATTATCGAACAGCGCAAAACATGTCGCGCCCGATCCGGACATGCGGCTCAGGCGAGCGTCCGGTTGCTCTCCCAGCAGAGTGAGAACGTCATCGATCTCCGGCGCAATCCGGCGGGCGGGCGGTTCGAGGTCGTTGCGGCCAACCTTGGGGTTGTCGGGCATCGGACCCTTGTCGAAGCCGTCCCAGGCCTTGAACACCGCGGCGGTAGAGACAGCGATGCGCGGATTGACGAGAAGGACCGGGCTTCCGGCAAGACCGAGATCGACGTACCGCAGCCGGTCGCCGCGCCCGTCGCCGCGCGCCGTGCGAGAGACGAGACAGGCGGGAACGTCCGCGCCAAGCTGACGGGCGATTTCGTGAAGGTCTGGGGGTAGATAAGGTTGTGCTCCGGCGTAGGCCGGAGCCCAGTTTCTTTGTTGGGGCTGGGTCCCGGCCTTCGCCGGGACACTAGATGGAGCTTCATCGGTTATACCCCACCAGCGGCTCAGTAAACGCAAAGCAGCAGCGGCGTCGGCGGAGCCCCCGCCGATGCCCGACGCGACCGGTAGGTTCTTTTCAAGCGTGATCGCGGCGCCCTTCGTGGCCGTGTCGATGCCGAAGCGCCCGGCGAGCGCGCGGGCAGCGCGGAGGACGAGATTGTCTTCGCCCGCGCTCAATCCTTCCGCGAACGGGCCGGTGATGCGGAGGGTGAGCCCCTCGCCTTCCTCCACCCGCAGCCTGTCGCCATCCGCGCAGAAGGCGAAGAGCGTTTCGATGCGGTGATAGCCGTCCGGCTCCCGCGCCCGCACGTGGAGGGCGAGGTTGAGCTTCGCGTAGGCGGTTTCGTCCACGGGTGTCGCTTACATGTTCGGATAATTGGGGCCGCCGCCGCCTTCCGGGACCACCCAGTTGATGTTCTGCGTCGGATCCTTGATGTCGCAGGTCTTGCAGTGGACGCAATTCTGCGCGTTGATCTGCAGGCGCGGCTCGCCCTGCTCCTCGCCCACGATCTCGTAGACCCCGGCCGGGCAATAACGTTGCTCGGGCGCATCGTAGAGGGCGAGGTTGACGTCGATCGGCACCGACGCATCCTTGAGCGTCAGGTGGACCGGCTGGTCCTCCTCATGATTGGTGTTGGACAGGAAGACCGAGGAAAGGCGATCGAAGCTGATAACGCCGTCCGGCTTCGGATAATCGATCCGCTGCGCCTGATCCTTGCGGACGAGCGATTCATTGTCCGGATGATGGCCGAACGTGAAAGGCAGGCCGATGCCGAGGTGCCGCATCCACATATCGACGCCCGCCACGAGCGTGCCGAGCGTCTGGCCGAATTTCGCCACGGCCGGTTCGGCGTTGCGGACGGTCTTTAATTCCTTCGCGATCCAGCTCTTTTCGAGTGCGTCCGGGTAGGAGGCAAGTTCATCGGCCTGCCGATCCGCCTTCACCGCCTCGAACGCGGCGTCGGCGGCGAGCATGCCCGATTTCATCGCGGTATGCGTGCCCTTGATGCGCGGCACGTTCACGAAGCCCGCACTGCAGCCGATCAGGGCACCGCCCGGGAAGGTGAGCTTGGGCACCGATTGCCAGCCGCCCTCATTGATCGCCCGCGCGCCGTAGGAAATGCGGCGGCCGCCCTCCAGGATAGCGCGGATCGCCGGATGCTGCTTCCAGCGCTGAAATTCCTCGAAGGGCGAGAGATAGGGGTTCTTGTAGCCGAGGCCGACGACGAAGCCCAAGGCGACCTGGCCATTCTCCTGATGATAGAGGAAGCCGCCGCCAATCTCCTCCTTCAATGGCCAGCCCTGCGTGTGGACGACACGGCCCGGAACATGCTTTTCGGGCGCGATGTCCCAAAGCTCCTTGAGGCCGATGGCGTAAACCTGCGGCTGGCGGCCTTCGCGCAGGTTGAAGATACGGATCAGCTCCTTGGAGAGGTGCCCGCGCACCCCTTCCGCGAAGAAGGTATAGCGGGCGTGAAGCTCCATGCCCGGCTGGTAATCGGGCTTGTGCGTGCCGTCGCGCGCCACGCCCATGTCGCCGGTCGCCACGCCCTTCACCGATCCGTCATCGTTGAAAAGGATTTCCGCCGCCGCGAAGCCGGGGAAGATTTCCACGCCCAGCGCCTCGGCCTGGCTGCCGAGCCAGCGGCAGAGATTGCCAAGCGAGCAGGTATAGGTGCCCTTGTTGTTCATGAAGGGCGGCAGGAGCGCGTGCGGGAATTCGCGCTTGCCCGTTTCCGAAAGGAACCAGTGATGGTTTTCGGTGACGGGAACGGTTAGCGGGCTGCCGAGATCCTTCCAGTCCG
>DATDNN010000212.1:0-3271 GCA_036518255.1 Allosphingosinicella sp.
AGGATAATTTCTCATCCTGAAACGGGAGACGGATGATGTTGAAGCCTCTGATTCCTCTGTGCCTCATATCCCTAGCCGCCTGTGCTTCCAGTCCGCAGTCGCCTGCGGAAAACGCCGCCGTAACCCCGGGTCCCGAACTTGCCGAAGCAATCGCAGGTCGTGTGGCCGGACCGCCGGAGAGCTGCGTCAGTCTGCGCAACCTCCAAGGAAATCGCACTGTAGACGATGGCGATGCGATCATCTTCTCAACGACGGGCGATACGATCTACGTGAATCGCCCGGCGGGCGGCTGCCCTTCGCTCCGGTTCGGCCGCACCCTCGTCACGAAGACGACGACCGGCTCCCTGTGCCGCGGCGATATCGCGCGAGTCGTAGATCTGCAGTCCAACATGGAGCAGGGCAGCTGCGGGCTCGGCGATTTCGTGCCGTATCGGAAGACAGACAAGTAATCGTATCCGCCGTCACCCCGGCGAAAGCCGGGGTCTCGTGTCGGAAAGGCGCCAAGCGGCTGAAAGATTCCGGCTTTCGCCGGAATGACGGAGTTGGCCTCAGCGCTTGTACAGCGCGTCGAGCCGCTCGCCGTAAATCTCCTTCAGCACATGGCGCCGGATCTTGAGCGACGGCGTCATCTGCTCGTTGGCCGTAGTGAAGGCTTCGTCCGCGATGATGAAGCTTCGCACCTTCTCGATCACCGACAGTTCGGCGCTCACCCGGTGGACGGCGGCGCCGATCGCCCGGACATATTCGGGATCGGCGCGCAGCGCGACGGGATCGTTGGCCCGGCCGTGGGTCCTGCACCATTCCACCGTCCATTCGGCGTCGGGCACGATCAGGCCGACGAGATAGGGCCGCCGGTCGCCCACCACCATTGCCTGGCTGATTTCGGGCTGCAGGGTCAGCATGCCCTCCACCCGCTGCGGCGCGACATTGTCGCCCTTGTCGAGGACGATGATGTCCTTCTTGCGGTCGGTGATGACGATGCGCCCGGCGTCATCGATATGGCCGATGTCGCCGGTGTGCAGCCAGCCGTCGATGATCGTCTTCGCCGTCTGCGCTTCGTTCCGCCAATAACCCTTCATCACGAGCTCGCCGCGGACGAGGATCTCGCCATCCTCGGCGATCTTCACCTCGGTATTCTTAATGGGCGGCCCGACCGTATCCATCTTGAGGCCGATCTTCGGGCGGTTGGCGCTGATCACCGGCCCCGCCTCGGTCTGGCCATAGCCCTGGAGCAGGGTAAGGCCGATCGAGTGGAAGAAGATGCCCACATCGGGGTTGAGCGGCGCGCCGCCTGAGATCATCGCCTTCATGCGCCCGCCGAATTTGGCGAAGATCTTGGGCCGGAAGGTGCGGTCGAGGATGAAGTCCATCGGCCGGTCCTTCAAGGGCACGCGCCCCGCATAATCCTTGGCGCCGATCTCCATCGCCCGCTTCAAGAGATACTGGCTGGCCTTGCCTTGCTTCTCGATGTTCTTGAGGATGCGCGTGCGCAGCACTTCGAACAGGCGGGGCAGGACCATCATGATGGTCGGCCGCACCTCCTCGATATTGGACGCGAGCTTTTCGAGGCTCTCGGCATAATAGATCTGTCCGCCAAGGCTCGTCGGGAACATCTGTCCGCCGCTATGTTCGTAGGCATGGCTTGCGGGAAGGAAGGACAGGAAAACCTCGTCCTCCCAGCCGAAATCCTCCGAGATGACCGAAGCCGCGCCCTCGCAATTGTGGAGGATGGCGCCGTGATGCTGCATCACGCCGCGCGGCGCGCCGCCGGTGCCGGAAGTATAGATGATGCAGGCGATATCCTCCCGCATCAGGCTTTCCGCGCCCGTCCGGCAGGCGGCGATGTCCGCCTTTTCCGACGCGATGAGGGCATCCCAGTCGTGGCAGCGCAGGTTGGAGGCCTGGCCGAGGCGGATCGGCTCCATGCCGATAATATGTTCGCATTCGGAGCGGACGGCGGCGGGCAGCAGCACCTTCGCCAGCTTGTCGCTCGAAACGATGATCGCGCGGGCGCCGCTATCGTCGATGATGTGCTGGTGATCGCGCGTCGTGTTGGTGATGTAGGTGGGCACGCTGATGCAGCCCGCCGCCATAATCGCGAGGTCGGCGATCAGCCATTCCGGCCGGTTTTCCGACACGATCATCACCCGGTCTCCGCGCTGGAGGCCGAGCCGCTTCAGGCCCGCCGAAAGCGCCGCCACATCCTCGGCCGCCTGCCGCCACGACGTCGGCCGCCAGGCGCCTTCCCGCTTCGCCCAAAGATAGGGCGCGTCGCCCTTTTCCGCGGCGCGGGTGAAGAACATGGAAACGAGATTGTTGAAATGTTCGAGTTCGCGCATGCCTCTCCCCCAGCACGGCTTTTGCCGCGTCTGCGCCCTTTGCCTACAATGACGCTAGGGCAACGTCACCCCTCATTCCGAAAGGGCGTTGCCCTCGCCGCGCGGGTCCGCCGCGCCGCGCCAGCCGTTCGCGGTCCGCTCGATGGCATTGACCTTGGATCCCAGGTCCGAAGCGGTGACGAGTCCGTCATAACGGGACAGTTCGGCCTGCATCGCAGCGAGGAAGGTGCCCTTTTCGATGATCGTGGCGTCGCCGCCGAAATAGATGTTGGGCAGCGCGATCGCCTCGGCCGCGGGCAGGCCGAAGTCGATCCAGCCGATCAGCGTCTTGGCCACATGCATGATGATGCGCGGGCCGCCCGCCGATCCCAGCGCCAGCACGGGCTTTCCGCTTTCGTCATAGACGATGGTCGGCGACATGGAGGAGCGCGGCCTTTTGCCCACCTCCACCCGGTTCGCGACCGGAGCCCCATCCTTTTCGGGCGCGAAGCTGAAATCGGTGAGCTCGTTGTTGAGGAAGAAGCCGCCCGCCACCAGCTGGCTTCCGAACAGACCTTCGATGGTCGAGGTCATGCTGGCGATGCTGCCGTCCTTGTCCACGGCGACGAAATGGGTGGTGCTCGGCACTTCGCCCGATGCGGCGGCGGTGCGCGCCTCCGCGCCGGGCGGCGTTCCCGCCTCGTAGAGCCCGAGCGGCCGCGTCGGCGATATCCGCGCCGATCGCGCCTTGAGATAGGCGGGATCGATGAGACCGGCGACCGGCACGGCGACGAAATCGCTGTCGCCGATCCATTTGTCGCGATCGGCATAAGCGAGCTTCATTGCTTCGGCGATGAGGTGCCAGCTGCGCGGATCTTTCGCGCCCATCCCCTTCATGTCGAACCGTTCGAGGAGGCCGAGGATCTGGAGCACGGTGATGCCGCCGGACGAAG
>DATDNN010000213.1:0-4349 GCA_036518255.1 Allosphingosinicella sp.
CGGCGGACATTGCCGTGCGCGGTCGCGAAGATGACATGGAGGTTCTTCCACTCCTCCTCATTCTCCGGCAGCGGCAGGACGGTCGAGATCGTCTCGCCTTCGGCCAGCGGCAGGATGTTGACCATCGGGCGGCCCCGCGCCTGGGGCGCGCCTTCGGGGAGGCGCCACACCTTCAGGCGATAGACCTTGCCGTGCGTCGAGAAGAACAGAACCGGCGTGTGGGTCGAGGTGACGAACAGCTTGATGACCGCATCCTCGTCCTTCGTCGCCATGCCGGCGCGGCCCTTGCCGCCGCGATTCTGGGTGCGGAAGGTGTCGAGCGGGGTGCGCTTGATATAGCCGCCATGGGTGACGGTAACGACCATGTCCTCGCGCTCGATCAGATCCTCGTCGTCGATCCCGTCGGCGGCGGGCGCGATTTCGGTCACGCGCGGCGTCGCGAACTGGCGCTCGACCGCGTCGAACTCCTCGCGCATCACGGCATAGAGCTTGCGGCGGTCGGCAAGGATCGAAAGCAGTTCCTCGATCGAGGCGGCAAGTTCGCGCAGTTCGCCCGCAATCTCGTCGCGGCCGAGCGCGGTGAGGCGGTGGAGACGAAGCTCGAGGATGGCGCGGACCTGCGCCTCACTCAAAGTGTAGGTGTCGCCTTCCACCTCGTGCTCGACGGCTTCGACGAGCGCGATATAGGGCGCGATCTCGGCGACCGGCCACGGACGGGCGAGCAGCGAGGCGCGCGCTTCGGCGGGCGAGGCGGAGGCGCGGATGATCCGCACCACTTCGTCGAGATTGGTGACCGCGATGACGAGGCCGAGCAAGATGTGCGCCCGGTCGCGGGCCTTGGCGAGCTCGAACTTCGAGCGGCGGGTGATGACCTCCTCGCGGAATTTGACGAAGGCCTCGATGATATCGCGAAGATTGAGCGTCTCCGGGCGGCCGCCGCGAATGGCGAGCATGTTGGCCGGGAAGGAGGATTGGGCGGGCGTATGCCGCCACAGCTGGTTCAACACCACCTCCGGCGTGGCGTCGCGCTTCAAGTCGATGACGACGCGCACGCCCTCGCGGTTCGATTCGTCGCGAATGTCGGAAATGCCCTCGATCCGCTTTTCCTTCGCAGCCTCTGCGATTTTTTCGACGAGGCCGGATTTGCCGACCTGGTAGGGGATGGAGGTCAGCACGATCGAACGGCGGTCGCCGCGGCCTTCCTCCACGATGTGGCGGGCGCGCATGATGATGGAGCCGCGCCCGCTATGATAGGCGCTGCGGATGCCGCCTTGTCCCAGGATTAGCGGCGCGGTCGGGAAGTCCGGACCCGGAACGATCTCGATAAGCTCGTCCACCGTGATCGCGGGATTGTCGATATAGGCCTTACACGCCGCCAGCACTTCGCCCAGATTGTGCGGCGGGATGTTGGTCGCCATGCCGACCGCGATGCCGCCCGCGCCGTTGACGAGGAGGTTCGGGAAGCGGGCGGGCAGAACCTGCGGCTCGCGCTCCGAAGCGTCATAGTTGGGCTGGAAATCGACGGTATCGCGATCAATGTCTTCGAGAAGCGCATCCGCAACCTTCGCAAGGCGCGCCTCGGTGTAACGCATCGCCGCGGGCGGATCGGGATCCATCGAACCGAAATTGCCCTGGCCGTCGATCAGCGGCACCCGCATCGACCAGTCCTGCGTCATGCGCGCAAGGGCGTCGTAGATCGAAGCGTCGCCGTGCGGGTGATATTTACCCATGACGTCGCCGACGAGACGCGCCGACTTGCGATAGGGGCGGCCCGCGACGAACCCGGCTTCGTGCGCACCGAACAGGATACGGCGATGCACCGGCTTCAGGCCGTCGCGCACGTCCGGAAGGGCGCGGCTGACGATCACCGACATCGCATAATCGAGGTAGGAGGTCTTCATCTCCTCGACGATGGAAACGGGGCTGATGTCGCTATTCTCGATGGTCGGCGGAGTGCTGGCCAATGTATCTATCCTGCGGTGTCAAAATGATGATGCGCCGGGGCGCCAAGAAGTGGGGCGACCCTAGCCGAGTAAATAGCGGAACGCCACCCCCGCGCGCACGCGCGTACGCGGGAGTTAGCGGCGCGAGGAGTCAGCGGCGCGTGAAGCGCCAGCGCCGTGCGTCGGAATTGTCCGGGTCGTAGGCATAGCCGTCGCTGTCGAAACCCTTGAGGGCCTCGGCGTCCGTCAGGCGATGCTCGCACATATATCGTGCCATCATGCCCCGCGCCCGCTTCGCCGCGAAGCTGTTGAAGCGCAGGCCGTTCGGCCCTTCTTCCCGGAAATCGATCTCGATCACCTTGGTGTCCCGCGGCAGCCGCCCTTCCGCCACTTTCCAATATTCCTGGCTGGCAAGGTTGATCACCGGCCCGCCGGCAGGTTGCAGCGCGTCCGCCAGCGTTTCGGCCACGCGTTTTCCCCAATAGCCGTAGAGATCGCCCCGCGCGGGCGCCCAGCGCGTGCCCATTTCGAGGCGGTAGGGTTTGATCGCGTCGAGCGGGCGGAGCAGACCGTACAGGCCCGACAGGATGCGCAGATGGTCCTGCGCGAAAAGCACCGCCTCTTCCGGCAGGCTGTGTACTTCGAACCCGGCATAGACGTCGCCCGCGAAGGCATAGATGGCCGCGCGCTCCTCGGCGTCCCCGAATGACCGGAAGCGGTCGGCGTTGAGGTGGGCGAGCTTGTCCGAAATGTGCATCAATTCGCCGATCTTGCGGGCCGAAAGGCGCGCGGCGGCCCTGGCGATGCGTTCGGCGTCCCCCTCGAAAGCGGGCTTGGTGACCGGCAGGGGAGGGACCGGACGCGTGTAGTCGAGCGTCTTGGCGGGTGAAATGGCGGCGAGCATGATCCCGCCCGGTAAGGGCCGCCGTGAAAGAGGTCAATTCGCTGGCGCTGGCGCGGCAATTCAACGCGGGTTCAGCGAGGAATGCTAGAAAGCGCCGGGAAAAGGCACTAAGTGCCGCTCTTTCCGTTTTCTTTCCCGGCCGCATCCCTGCGCGCCTACAGGAGGCAGTCTGTGACGTCAGTTTCGAAATTCGCCCTCGCCATGGCCGTCATGATCGGTGGCGTCTCGACCATCGCGGTCGCGAAGGATCAGCAGCCGGCCGCACAGGCGGCGCCCGCGCGCGAATATAAGCTCAGCAAGGCGGAGCGGAACGCGATCGCGCCCTTGCAGACGGCGGTGACGGCCAAGGACAAGACGGCGGCGCTCGCCGCTCTCCCCGCCGCCCGCGCCGCCGCTCAGGGGCCGGACGCGCAATATCTGGTCGGCCAGCTCCTGCTCCGCCTCGGCCTCGATACCAGCGATCTGGCGCTCCAGCGTCAGGCGGTCGATGCGCTGATCGCCACCAGCGGCACGCCGCAGGCCGATCTTCCGAAACTCTATATGAGCCAGGCCGCGCTTGCCTCGCAGGCGGGCGATGCCAAGGGCGCCGAGGCCGCGATGATCCGCGCCGTCGAACTGAACCCCAACGATCCCAAGACTGTCATCTCGCTCGCCGAGGCGAAGGTCGATGCCAAGAAGCCGGGCGAGGCCGTTGGCCTCATCAGCCGCGCGATCGATCTGTCGAAGGCGGCGGGGCAGGCGGTGCCCGAAACCTGGTACAAGCGCGCGCTTTCGCTCGCCCTCCAGAGCAAGATGGGGCCCGAAAGCGTCAAGCTCAGCAAGGAACTGGTCGCGGCCTATCCGAACGCCACCAACTGGCGCGACGCCTTGCTCGTCTATCGTGACACGGCCGCCCTCGACGACGCGGCCACGCTCGATCTCATGCGCCTGATGCGTGCCGCCAAGTCACTTAACGGGGAGCGGGATTATTACCGCTTCGCGAGCGAACTGAAGGACGGCGGCCTCCCCGGCGAGAGCAAGGCGGTGCTCGATGAAGGCGTCGCCACGAAGATGATCGATCCCGCCAAGTCGCCGTTCAAGGAAATGATCGCGTCCAACAATGCGCAGGTGAAGGGCGACAAGGCGTCGCTCGCCGCCCTTGAGACCAAGGCGAACGCGGCTGCCGACGGCAAGCTCGCGCTCAGCACGGCGGACGCCTATTACGGCTATGGCGAATATGCCAAGGCCGCTGCGCTCTACCGCACCGCGCTGCAAAAGGGCGGCTTGGACGCGAATCTCGTCAATACCCGCCTCGGTGCCGCGCTGGCGCTGGCCGGGCAGAAGGCGGAAGCCGAAGCCGCTCTGAAGGCGGTGCAGGGGCCGCGTGCCGATCTCGCCGCTTTCTGGCTCACCTGGCTCGGCCAGCGCGCCTGAAGTCCCGCGATATAGACCAGTCATTGGAGAGGGCGCCGGAAGCTTCCGGCGCCTTTTCTGTATCAGAATCTGACATTTACCAAGATGGG
>DATDNN010000214.1:0-4416 GCA_036518255.1 Allosphingosinicella sp.
TAGGCTCCTGCTTTCGCAGGAGCACATCGAGGAAGCTATGCGAAGGCCCGCCCTCATCTTACTTCAGTTCGCTCGCCTGGAGCGGCGTGAGCGCCGTTGCGGCGGCAGCCGCCTTCGCCTGCACGTCGGCGGGCGAGGGGATGAGGCCATGCTGGGCGAGATATCCGCCCTGGCCCCACGCCTTGACGAATTCGGCCAGATATTCCTTGATACCCGGGATCGCGTTCACATGCTGCGCCTTCACATAGATGAAGAGCGGACGCGCGCCCGGATACTGGAAGGAAGAAATGGTCGCGGTGGTGGGTTCGACGCCGTTGAGCGCGATGCCCCGCACCTTATCCGTATTTTCCTCAAGGAAGCTGTAGCCCATGATGCCGATCGAACCCGGATTGGCGGCGACCTTCTGGACGAGAAGGTTGTCGTTCTCGCCGGCTTCGACATAGGCACCGTCCTCGCGGACCTTGGTACAGATGTCCTTGTGCTTGTCCTCGTCGGTCTTCTTCAGCGCCTTCATTTCGGCATTCTGATCGCAACCCTTTTCGAGGATCATTTCAGCAAGAGCATCGCGCGTGCCGGACGTCGGCGGCGGGCCGTAAACCTGGATGGCGACGGCGGGCAGGGCCGGGTTCACATCGCGCCACGTTTTGGCGGTGTTCGGCTTGCCATAGGGATTGGCAGCGAGCGCCTTGTAGACGTCTTCCAGCGTCAGCTTGATCGGCTGCGCGCTGTTCGCTTCGATCAGCGCGAGACCGTCGATGCCGACCTGGACCTCGACGATGTCCTTGACGCCGTTCTTCTGGCAATCTTCGAACTCGCTCGCCTTGATGCGGCGGGAAGCGTTGGTGATGTCCGGATGCTGGGCGCCAACGCCCGCGCAGAACAATTTCATACCCGCGCCGGTGCCGGTCGATTCGAGGATCGGCGCCTTGAACTGCGGATTCAATTGGGCGAAGCGCTCGGCCACCGCCTTGGCGAACGGATAGACGGTCGATGAACCGACGATGCGGATCTGATTGCGCGCGCCGCCTTCGCCGCCCTGCGAACCTTCATTCTGGCCGCACGCCGCGAGCGCCAGCGTCGCAACCGCGATAGAGAGAATCGATTTCTTCATTCAGCCCTCCAAATAATCCCGCTCTTCGAGATTGGTGGCGTCGTTAAGACCGCATGACTCACTTTCTGTGACGAGTGCGTGACTCTTTTATGACAAGCCGTCCTGCCAACGGGGCAAATAGACATGCACTTCGGTGCCCACGCCCACGCTGCTGCGTATGTCGAGCCGCCCGCGATGGCGGCCGACGATATGCTTGACGATGGCGAGCCCAAGGCCGGTTCCGCCGACGGAACGGCTGCGGCCTGCATCGACGCGGTAGAAACGCTCGGTGAGGCGAGGAAGATGCTCGGGCGCGATGCCTTCGCCCTCATCGATCACGCTGACGCGCAGCATCTCCGCATCCGCATTCTCGATCCGGATGCGGACCGGCCGCTCCTCGCGCCCATATTTCAGCGCATTGGCGACGAGATTGCTGAACAATTGGTGGAGCTGCGCCCGGTCGCCGGCGACGGCGGTGCCGTCCGCCAGATTTTCGACGAGGATTTCTGACTTCCGCTCGCGCGCGACATTCTGGAGCGTGCCGCGCACCTCCTCCATCGTGCCGAGAAGATCGACCGGCGTTTGCGGCAGGGTGTAGCGCTCCGCCTCGATCCGGGAGAGCGAGATGAGATCGTCGACGATCTGCCGCATGCGTGAGGCTTCGTCGAACATGATGCGCAGGAAGCGGCGGACCGTCTTCGGGTCCGCCGCTTCGTCGTCCTGAAGGGTTTCGAGGAAGCCGAGGATCGTGGCGAGCGGCGTGCGCAGCTCAGGGCTCGCATTGGCGATGAAGTCGGTGCGCATCTGCTCGGCGGCATGGAGGGCGCTACGGTCGACCAGCCGCACGAGCCGGCTTTCGTCCGGCATATGCGCGACGATCATCTCCCAGCGCCGTTCATCGCCGCCGAGGCCGACCAGCTCGATCCGCCCGTCCCCGTCGACATTGGCGAGTTTCTCCGCCGCTGCGGGATGGCGGATGGCGAGGCGGATGTCCGCATCCTCGATATGATCCCCAAGAACCAGCTTGGCGGCGGCATTGGCCAGGGCTACCCGGCGCTCGCGGATGACGAGCAGCGGATCCTCGATCGCATCCAGCACGGACGCCTGGGCGAGGAAGGCCGCGCGTCCCTCTCCGTTGCCGATGACCGCCGGTTGCTCATCCGCTTGCGCGCCGTTTGACGCTCCGGCGATGAGCAGGGCGGCGCCCGCGCCCGCGAACAGCACGATGACCGCCGATAGCAGGCCCGCGCCCGCCGCGACCGCCGCCGCCACGCCCGCGGCAGCCACGGCGAGGCCGAACAGAACGCGTCTCGGTCGATATTGCCCCATGGCGCCTTTCTACTGAGCCAGGCGGGGGAGCGCTACTGTTGCGGCGCAGACGTTCCAAATGAAACCGGGGCGAGGAAGATTTCCTGCACTTCCGGCACTTCGGCGCGAACCTCGGCGACGATCGCCGCATTCAATGCCTCGACCTCGCCCGCGCTGATCTCGTCCCGGAAATCGACCAGTGCGGTGACGACGATATGATGCGGGCCGAGGTGGATGGATGTGAGGTGCCGCACCCCGTCCACCCCATCATGCCCCCGGATCAGCGCCTCGATCCGCTGCATTTTCCGGGGCGAAGCGGATTCGCCGATGATGAGGCTCTTGGTTTCGCGCGCGAGCAGGACGGACGCGGCGATGAGGATGAGGCCGATGACGATCGAAGCGACGCCGTCCAGCACGGGCATATCCAGCATCTCAGCCCCGACCAGCCCCGCGAGCGCGGCCACGAGTCCGCAAATGGCGGCCGTATCCTCGAAAAGGACGGTGAACAGCACCGGATCCTTGGCCTCCCGCACGGCGCCCCACCAATGCCCGCTTCCGCAGGCACGGCTGAATTCCTTCAGTGCGACGCGAAAGGAGCTGGCTTCGAGAAGGATGGAAAATCCGAGGATCACATAATTGACGACGGGTTTCTCGACCGGGTGCGGCCCCGATACCTTCTGCACGCCTTCATAGATCGCGACGACGCCGCCCGCGGTGAAGAGGAGGACCGCGACCACGAAGCTCCAGAAATAGATTTCGCGCGAATAGCCGAAGGGATGCATGGCATCGGCAGGCCTTTGCGACCGCTTCATGCCAAGAAGCAGGAGCAGCTGGTTGCCGGTGTCGACGAGGCTGTGCACGCCTTCGGCCAGCATCGCGCTGGAGCCGGTATAGAGCGCCCCACCGAATTTCGCGACAGCGATGCCGAGATTGGCGCCCATGGCGGCGAACACCGCTTTCCTCGATCCGTCCGCCACCCAAAACTCCCTGCTGGTGATGAGGCCTAACGCGACAACGCGGCAAAATGTTCGGCGAGGAAGGAGGCGAGCTTGTCCCGCTCCGCCGGAGACATGAACAGCCCGCACTTGGTCCGCCGCCACAATATATCCTCGGCACTGCGGGCATATTCGGCGGTCACTAGATAGTGGACTTCCGCTTCATACAGGTCCGCGCCGAAATGGCGGCCAAGCGCTTCGAGGCCCCCAGCATCGCCGAGCAGGTCGGCCATGCGGCTCCCGTAAGCATGGATCAGCCGGGTGCGCAGGTGAGGGGGGAGCCATGGCCAGCGTGTCTTCACCTCCGCCAGTCCTGCTGCGTCGCCGCCGGGCAGGGGGGCGGTGGCGGTCCAGCGCGGCGCCTTCACGCCAAGCATTTCGAGCGCCTCCTCGGCAAGGGCCCGGGCCGTCGTGATCTTGCCGCCGAACAGCGAAAGGAGCGGCGCACCGCCGCCGTCGTCCAGTTCGAGATGATAGTCGCGGGTCACGGCCTGCGCGGCCGCTTCGCCGCTGTCGTAGAGCGCGCGAATGCCGGAATAGGACCAGGCCACGTCGCCGGGCGCGATCTGACGCTCGAAATAGCGGTTTGCGGCGGCGCAAAGATAGGCGGTTTCTTCCGGGCTGATCCCGTCATCGTCCGGCCGGTTCACCGGCACGTCCGTCGTCCCGATTAGGGTGAAGCGGCCTTCATAGGGAAGGGCGAAGACGACGCGGTCGTCCGGCTGCTGCAGGATATAGGCATGATCGCCGCCGTGGAGCGCGGGCACGACGATGTGGCTGCCCCGGATCAGCCGCACCTTGCTATGGGCCTCGACGTGGAGGCAGCCCCCCAGCATCTCCGCGACCCAGGGGCCGGCCGCGTTGACCAGCATGCGGGCTTCCACTTCCCGGCCGTTCGACAACTTGGCCCGCCAGCGTCCTGCCGATCGCGTGGCGGACAGTAATTCGGTTCGCGTGGCGATTTCCGCGCCGCGTTCGGCGGCATCGACCGCATTCAGCGCGACGAGGCGGGCGTCGTCCACC
>DATDNN010000215.1:0-9805 GCA_036518255.1 Allosphingosinicella sp.
TGAGCCGACCCGTGGCGTGCGGCCGCAGCGCCTCGATCGCGGACAGAAGGGCGTCCGGCGTATGGGCATAATCGACATAGACGGGCGCCCCCGCCTTGGTGATCACTGCCCGCTCCAGCCGCCCCCGTACCGGTTGCAGGCGCGAAAGATGGGAGAGGGTCTGCTTCACTTCGCCGCCCGTCGCGATGACGAGGCCGGCGGCGGTCAGCACATTGGCCGCCTGATAGGCGCCGATCAGCGGCAGCATCACCTTGTGCTGCGCGCCTTCCGCTTCGATCACCAGCGCCTGGCCGAGCTGCGTCGGGGTGCGGGACACGAGGCGCAGCGTTTCGCCCTTCGCCCCCACGCTCAGCACCTTCAGGCCCCGCGCCCGCGCGATGGCTTCGACCTCTTCCGACTTCGGATCGTCGGTCCAGATCACCGCCGCCGCGCCCGGCTCCAGCACCTCGCGGAACAGGCGCATCTTGGCGTCGAAATAGACCTCCATCGTGCCGTGATAGTCGAGATGGTCGCGACTGAAATTGGTGAAGGCGCCCGCCGCCACCGGCAGCCCTTCGATGCGATATTGCGAAAGGCCGTGGCTCGAGGCTTCGAACGCGGCATGGGTGATGCCCATGCGCTTCAAACCCGCCATGTTGGACAGGAAGGTGACGATATCCGGCGTCGTCAGGCCCGTCGTCACCTGATCGTCGGCGGTCGTGACGCCCAATGTGCCAATGGAGGCGGAAACATGCCCCGCCATGCGCCACAATTGGCGCGTCATTTCGACATTGGATGTCTTGCCGTTGGTGCCGGTGACGGCCACCACCACGTCCGGAAACGGCGCGAAGAAACGGGCGGCGAGTTCCGCGAAGGCCCGGCGCGGCTCCTCCGCCTTCACATGCACCGCGCCTTCCACCTTCGCCTCGGGCCGGGCGACGACCGCAATGGCCCCCGCCCTCACCGCATCCGCGATATAATCCTCGCCATTGAAGCGGCTGCCGCGAAAGGCGCCGAAGATCGTGCCCGGCGCCACCTTGCGATGGTCGATGGCGAAGCCGGTGATCTGCCGATCCGCCTCCGTCCCGATGAGGTCGCCAAGGCGCATGGGTCAATGATCCTCGTGAACGTAGGGAAGAACCTCGGCGAGGTTGGCGTCGCGGCTCATATCCGGGTGGATGCCGAGCATCGGGCCGATCCGGCTCACCACGCGCGACACGACCGGCGCGACGTTCCAGCCGGCGGTGTGGAAGCCGTAGGTTTCGGCGGTAGCCTTGGGATCGTCGAGCATCGCGATCACCACATAGCGCGGCTCGTCCATCGGGAAAACGCCCGCGAAGGTGGTGACGACCGCGGCGCCGGTATAGCGGCCGCCGACAATCTTCTCCGCCGTCCCGGTCTTGCCGCCGATCCGGTAGCCCGGCGCGTCGGCCTTCTTCCCCGTGCCGTGGGTGACGACCAGACGGAGGAGCGCGCGCATCTTGTAGGACGTATCCTCGCTGAACACGCGGCGGCCCTTGGGGAGCGGATGGCCCGGCCCGACCTTCAGCAAAGTCGCCGGACGCCAGATGCCGCCATTGTAGAGCGTCGCATAGCCGGTCGCGAGGTGGAGCGGCGTCACCGCGATGCCGTGGCCGTAGCCAACCGTCATCGTCGCGACCTGACCCCAGTCATTGCCCGGCGTCAGTGTCCGCCCCCGTTCCTTGAGTTCGATCGACACGCGCTCCAGGAAACCCATCTTGCGCAGGAACTCCTGCTGCCGCGTGCTGCCGAGCTGCGCCGCGATCTGCGCCGTGCCGATGTTCGAGGATTCCTTCATGATCTCGGCGACCGAGCAGCGGCGGCCAAAGGGATGGGTGTCCGTGATCGTGAAGCCGCCGGCCTTCAGGCCCTTCGGGCATTCATACATCTGGCCGAAGCTCTTGATGATCCCCGCATCCATCGCCATCGCGACGGTGAACGGCTTGAAGGTCGATCCAAGCTCGTAGACGCCAAGCGTCGCCCGGTTGAAGCGCGCTTCCATCGATCCCTTGCCCGGCACGTTGGGATTGAGTTCGGGAAGCGAGGCCATGGCGAGCACTTCGCCCGTCTTCACGTCCATCACCACACCCGCCGCGCCGATGGCGCTGAACTTCGCCATGGCGGCGCCAAGCTCCGCCTCCATCGCCTGCTGCACGCGCGCGTCGATGGA
The DNA here is from genome assembly GCA_036518255.1 of Allosphingosinicella sp. Taxonomy (GTDB): domain Bacteria; phylum Pseudomonadota; class Alphaproteobacteria; order Sphingomonadales; family Sphingomonadaceae; genus Allosphingosinicella. The sequence goes on from DATDNN010000215.1 coordinate 2,171, forward strand.
CAATTGCACCGGCGTGCCGCGGAGCGCCGGATCGGACAGCCTGTCCTCCATCGCGCGCTCGATGCCCGCCTCGCCGCGCCCGTCGATATTGGTGTAGCCCACGACATGGGCGCCAAGCTCCAGGTTCGGATAAAGCCGATCGGGTTCGCGGTCGAAGGCGATGGCGGGTTCGCCAAGCGCGTTCACCGCCGCCACCAGCTCCGGCAGCGCCCGGCGGCTCAAATAGAAGAAGCTTTTTCCCGATTTCAGAATGCTGCGATATTCGTCAACGCTCCGTTCCGGCATCAGCTCGGCGAGCTTCACCGCCAGTTCGTCGGGATCGGACAGCAATTTGTTCGGATGAATGGCGATGGACCAGGCATCGATGCTGCGCGCCAGCGGCACGCCATTGCGGTCCAGAATGTCCCCGCGCGCGGGCAGGAGAGGATTGAAATTCGCCTGATCGCCCGTGCCGCTGGCGAAAATGCCGAGATAGGCGAGGCGTCCGACGACCAGCGTCGTCACGCCCGCGAACACCAGCATCATCAGCATGAGGCGGTGATAGGTGAGCGCGAGCGTCTGCTGGCGCTGCCCCGGTAGGCTGACCCTTTCCCGCTCGAGCGCTATCGCCGTCACCGCGTCGTCCCGCTCCTGGCTTCCTTCTTCGCGGCGGCGCCGATCTCGCCGAGCACATCGTCGCCGAGCAGGCCGGCGGATTTGACCGGCGCGGCCTTGGCCTTGGCGGGCTTCGGCGCATCGGCCTTCTTCGGCGCGGGCGCGGTTTCGAGCGAAGCCTTCTTCACCGCCGCCTTCACCGTGGCAGGCTTGGGCGGTGCCGGAGTCATGACCGCCGCCTTCACGACCGGAACGTCGTAGCTCGCCTTGCGCAGCACCGGCTGGGCCGGGGGCTGGGTCGCAGGCGCGGGCAGGTTGGCGGCGGCCTGGATGAGGCGCGGGCGGGCAGGTGCCGCGGTCTCATCCGGGGCCGTCACCGTCTCGGCAGACGCCAGGCGGACCGGAACGCGTTCCTCCACCGTCTTTTCATGCGTCTCGAAGCGGGCGAGCATCTTCTGGTCGGCCAGGAACTGGTTCGATGCGGGCGCGGACAGGGCCAGCACCTCGGCATTCCATTGTTCGAGCTGCGATAGGCGGCCGCGCGTGCCAAGCTCGGTCTGGAGCGACCGGATATCCTGCTTCGCCGCGATGATGCGCCGTTCGATCTTCGCAAGCTCGGCCCGCTCGGACGCGACCTGGAGCGAGAGCATATAGCAGCCCAATGCCGCCGCGCCGACCGCCGCGACCCAGCCCACCTGCTTGAACCCCTGCGCGATCATTGGGCCATTCCTTCCGGGTTCCAGGCACGGGCGGCGGTGCGCCGGGCGACACGAAGCGTCGCCGAACGGGCGCGCGGATTGCGGTTGAGCTCGGCCTCGCCGGGGCGAACGGCCTTGGCGACATTGTCGAAGGTCGGCTCCGGCCCGCTCGCCGCGACCGGCAGATGGCGCGATCCGGCGGACGTCGCGCCGCTCCGCGCCTTGAGGAAGCGCTTCACGATCCGGTCTTCGAGGCTGTGGAAGGTGACGACCGCGAGCCGCCCGCCGGGCTTCAACACCTGCTCGGCGGCCTCCAGCCCCTCCTCCAGCTCCTGCATTTCCTGGTTGAGGTGGATGCGGATGGCCTGGAAGGTGCGGGTCGCCGGATCCTTCTTCATGCCCGGATGATGGCCCAATGCCTTGCGCACCACGTCGGCCAGCTGGCCTGTCCGCTCGATCGGGCGCGCGGCGACGATGGCGCGGGCCACGCGGCGCGACTTCGGCTCCTCGCCATAATGATAGAGGACGTCGGCAATCTCGCCTTCGTCGGCCTTGTTCACGAAATCGGCGGCGCTCTCGCCTTCCTGGCTCATCCGCATGTCGAGCGGCCCGTCCGCCTGGAAGGAAAAGCCGCGCTCCGCCTGGTCGAGCTGCATCGAAGAGACACCGATATCCAGCGTCACGCCGTCGACCTCGGTTACGCCGCGGTCGGCAAGCGCCTGACGCATCCGGGAAAAACGCTCCGGAACAAGCGTCAGGCGCTCCCCGCTCTCCGCGACGAGCCCTTGCCCGTCGCGAATGGCGTCAGGATCGCGGTCGAAGGCGATGACCTTCGCGCCCCTCTCCAAAATCGCGCGCGTATAGCCGCCGGCGCCGAACGTGCCGTCGACATGGACCTCGCCCTCCTTGGGATCGAGGCCCGCGATCACTTCGTCGAGCAGGACCGGAATGTGGGGCGCGAGGGCGTTCACAGCGCGATCCCCTTCTCTTCCAGCCGGTAGGCCGCGAGTTCCTTCAGGTCCGCATCGCCGCTCTTCAGGGCAAGGTGCGGGTTCCAGATTTCGAACGTGCCGCCGACGCCCACGAACAGGGCGAGATCGTCGATCTGGCCCTTCTTGCGCATCATCGGGGGCAGGATGATGCGGCCGCTCGTGTCGTAGGGAACGTCCTCGGTGACGCCGAAGGTGCGGCGCGCGCGGGCATAATGGTTCGCCGTTTCGCCGCCCTGCGCTTCCTCGGCGAGGCGGCGGCGTTCGTTTTCGGCGTGAAGATAACGGGCATAGCCGCGATCGTAGGCGGTGAGGCAGGGGTCGACCTCGTGCGCGCCTAGGATGATCGCCTTCGCGTCCGAGCGGCGCTCGATCACTCCGCGGATGAACGCGGGCACGGAGAGACGCCCCTTGGCGTCCACCGCGTTCAGCGCGCTTCCGTTGAAGAGATGTTCGAGTTCCACCCTGTCCGTCCGTTCTTTCGAGCGGACCTTTCCCCTTCACGGAAACGCGCCTCCGCGTCCCCGCGCCGATTTCACTCGACCAGGAAATGCCCCTCGATTTTCAAGGGCGTGGATAACATGCCTGAGACCGGGAAGGAAGGGGTTTTCATGCCATGGATGGGGATTTCATGCCCTAACATGGAAAATGGCGCAAGTATTCATGGTTTGTTCTACAATAAAACGCCTCTCGTTTCTTGGGACAAGCCTGTGGATAAGTCTGTTGGAATTGATGAACTGTTAGGTTTTGCGGCGGCGGAGTCGCAGCCCCGCTCCAAGGCCGAACGCGGCCAGGACCGGCAGGCCGCCGAGGAGGAGCGCGCGGCCGCTATCCGCCTCCGGATCGCGCCAGACCACCTGCCCCACGCTGCGCGGGCGGGAGAGGCCCGCAAGACCGTCGAGCCAGCTGGCGACGATCAGCGGGTTGTCGGCCAGCCGCCTGTACTTGTCGCGATAGATGGCGCCGGGCACGAGCCACAAATTGTCGTGCATCAGATCGGCGTCGGCGACGATCCTCGCCCTGCCCCGCCCGATCGCACAGTCGGCGATGAGCCCCTCTTCCTCGACGCGGCAGGCCCCGCCTTCGCGCACAAGGCGGCCCGGCGCCGCGAGCGTCAGCCGCCGCCGCACCTCGCCATCGGCCAGCGTCCGCGCGCGCACCTCCGCTTTCTCCGGCGCCTCCAGCCGCAATCCCCAATGGCTGAGCAAAGGCCCGAGCATTCCCACGGGGGGCGGACGCCGCCCGTCGCCCAGCGGCAAGTTGTTCGGCCAGAGAAGCAGCGGATCGGTCAGGATCAGGGCGCGCCCGCCGCCGCGCACCCATTCGTCCAGCCGCACCAGTTCGGCGGGGGCGAGACGGCGCGGCTGGGCAAGGAGGAGGAGCCTCCCCCCTGCAAGGCTTGCGTCATCAAGAATATCGAGGTTCGTTATCGTGAATTCGTCGGCGAGCAGCCGGTAGCCGTTGGACGGCTCGCCCCGGAGAAAGCCGCCATCGCTTGCTCCCCACGCCAGCGGAAGTCCGCTCATGAGCAAAAGGGGCGGCTTGCCCGTTTCCACCGTCTCGTCCGGCGCCATGACGATCCTGTCATGGAGGCGCAGGCCGCCGGAGAGGAACAAGGCGGCGACGAGCAGGCTCGCGGCGATCTTGCTCCACCACCCCCAGCGCGCCTGGCCGATGACGAAATCGCTCACCGCCGCCACCGCCGCGCCGCCGATCAGACCCCATCCGAGTTCGGGCCAGGGATCGCGGGCCCCGAGCGCCTTGAGCATCAGCCCCTCGCTCGCCGAGACGAGCAGGAGCGCGACCGCATAGAAAGCCACCCGCCGCCGCCATTCGATCCCGGCAAGCCCAAGCGAGAGCGCGGCGCCCAGCAGGCACCACGGCCTGAAGCCGAAGAAAGGCAGCGCTTCGGCCCGTCCCCAATCGAGAAAATGTCCGGCAATCAGGGTAAGGCCGATCTCCGCCGCGGCATAAAGCGCCGCGCCCGTCGCCAGCGCTCCGGCCGCTCTACTTGCCGCCCGCACCCGGCTGCTTGCCCGCCTCGTTTGTATCCGCATTGCCCGGCGCGACGCCGAGCTCGGCCAAAGGTTCCTTGGGCTCGTCCTTCGCCGCGGGCGGCGCGCCCACCGACGTTGGCGTCTCGCTCACCCCCGGGTCGATCGAGTTGGCGGTGATCGGCTCCTCGTTCGTCGCCCGGGCGAAGACCGCCGCCAGGAGAACGAGGACGAACACGAACGCAAGGCCGGTCAAGCCGATCCGCACGCGCTGGCCGTCGTCCACATGATCCGCTGCACGCTTCATCGCATATATAGATAGGGAGCCGGAGCCGGGACGGCAAACTGAATCGTTTTTCAACAATTCCACTTGACTTAGAACGCGCAGGGGACAGAATCCGTTGCCATGCAAAACTTGAAGCGTCTCGCGGGCCTCGCCTCGGCAGCGGCCCTTTTCACCCTCGCGGCCTGCAACAGCGAGCCCGAAGTCATCACCGGCAATGCGCCCGATCCGCAGGCCGAGCAGCTCGCCAAGGCCAAGCCGGTCGAGCTGCCGCCGTCGATCCAGGCGAGCCGTACCTATCGCTGCAAGGACAACAGCCTTGTCTATGCCGATTTCTACACCAACAACACGGTGAAGGTGCACGCCAAGAAGGGCGACGAGGGCAAGATCCTCACTGCGGCCGAAGCCGGCAAGCCCTACACCGCCGAAGGCTATTCCTTGAGCGCCAATGCGCCGACGATCAGCTACACCGCGCCGGGCAAGGGCACGCAGAGCTGCAAGGCCTGATCCTGTTCAACCTCTAGTCGAAGGCCGGCGGAACCCACGTTCCGCCGGCCTTTTTATTTTCTGTTCGAGACGAATGGCCGCCCTCAAGGTCCTCCCCGGAACGGGGAGGGGGACCATGCGAAGCATGGTGGAGGGGCCGCCCCGACCCTCCGCATCACCCCGCCCCAATCCCTTTGCCACCCGCCTTTCCACCCGCTATTGCGCCGCCATGACAGACTCTCCGATCACCCCCGAAATCGTCGCCGAGCATGGCCTCTCCCCCGAAGAATATGCGCGTGTCCTCCACGCCATGGGTCGGGAGCCCAACCTGACCGAACTCGGCATCTTCTCGGTGATGTGGTCGGAACATTGCTCCTACAAATCCTCCCGCATCCACCTGAAGAAGCTGCCGACGACAGGCCCGCAGGTCATCTGCGGCCCCGGCGAGAATGCGGGCGTCGTCGATATCGGCGACGGGCAGGCCGCCATCTTCAAGATGGAGAGCCACAACCACCCCTCTTACATCGAACCCTATCAGGGCGCGGCGACGGGTGTCGGGGGCATCCTCCGCGACGTCTTCACCATGGGCGCGCGGCCGATCGCCAACATGAACGCGCTGCGCTTCGGCCGGCCCGATCATCCCAAGATGCGCCACCTGATCGCGGGCGTCGTCCACGGCATCGGCGGCTACGGCAATTGCGTGGGCGTTCCCACCGTCGGCGGCGAGGTCAATTTCCACAAGGCCTATGACGGCAACATCCTCGTCAACGCCATGACGGTCGGCATCGCGGACGCCGACAAGATTTTCTATTCGGCCGCCTCGGGCGTCGGCAATCCGATCGTCTATGTCGGCTCGAAAACCGGCCGCGACGGCATCCACGGCGCCACCATGGCCTCAGCCGATTTCGGCGAGGATTCGGAGGAAAAGCGCCCCACCGTCCAGGTCGGCGATCCTTTCACCGAAAAGCTCCTGATCGAGGCCTGCCTTGAACTCATGGCGTCGGACGCCATCGTCGCCATCCAGGACATGGGCGCGGCGGGCCTCACCTCCTCGTCGGTCGAGATGGCCAGCAAGGGCGGCGTCGGCATCGAACTCATCATGGACGACGTGCCGCAGCGCGAAGAGGGCATGACCCCCTATGAAATGATGCTGTCGGAAAGCCAGGAGCGGATGCTCATGGTCCTGAAACCCGGCCGCGAAGATTTCGCCAAAGCGATCTTCGAAAAATGGGAACTCGATTTCGCCGTCATCGGCCATGTCACCGACACCGGCCGCATGATCCTGAAGTGGAAGGGCGAAACGGTCGCCGACATTCCGCTCGCCCCGCTCGCCGACGAAGCCCCGCTCTATGATCGGCCGCACGTGCCGACGCCGAAGCCAGCGCCGCTCGCCAACGTGCCGGAAAGCGCCGATCTCGGCGCCGATCTCCTGAAGCTGATCGCCACGCCGGACCTCGCCAGCCGCCGCTGGATCTGGGAGCAGTACGACCACATGGTCGGCGCGGACACCGTCCAGCGCCCGGGCGGCGACGCCGCCGTCGTCCGCGTCCACGGCACCCAAAAGGGCCTCGCCATCACCACCGATTGCACGCCGCGCTATTGCTTCGCGGATCCGGTCGAGGGCGGCAAGCAGGCCATTGCCGAAGCCTGGCGCAACCTCACCGCCGTCGGCGCGACGCCGCTCGCCGTCACCAACTGCCTCAATTTCGCCAATCCGCAGCGACCGGAGATTATGGGCCAGTTCGTCGGCTGCCTCGACGGCATGGGCGAGGCCTGCCGCGAACTCGCCTTCCCGATCGTGTCGGGCAACGTCTCGCTCTACAATGAGAGCAAGGCCACGGGCGGCGGTTCGGCCATTCTGCCCACCCCCGCCATCGGCGCCATCGGCCTCCTTTCCGACTGGTCGAAAAGCGCGACCATCGCCTTCAAGGGCGAGGGCGAAGCCATCTATGTCGTCGGCGAAACGCGCGGCCATCTCGGCCAATCGCTCTGGCTCCGCGAACTCCACGGCCGCGAGGAAGGCCCGCCGCCGCCCGTCGACCTTCTCGAGGAAAAGGCCGCGGGCGATTATGTCCGCGCCCTCATTGAGGGCGGCAAAGTCACCGCCGTCCACGATGTGTCGGACGGCGGCATCCTCATCGCCGTCGCCGAAATGGCGCTGGCCAGCGGCATCGGCGCGACCCTCGAGGAAATCCCGAACGCCGCCATCGCCTTCGGCGAGGATCAGGGCCGCTACATCATCACGGTGAAGAACGGCGAGGATATCGACGTGAAAGGCGTCCCCCTCGTCCGCATCGGCACCACCGGCGGCACGTCGATCAAGGGCGTCGGCAGCGAAGTCCCCCTCGACCAGCTCCGCACCGCCCACGAAAGCTTCTTCCCGAAATTGATGGGCGCCGAGGCGGCATTGGCGTAAACCAATTATGCTCCTGCGGAGTCGTAGACGAGCGCCGCTCAAAGCAGAAGCACAGTTTCCTCCATCCAGGAAAGCGTCCAGAACGGTTTTGGTAAGGCATTCTTAAATCGTTCTCTTTAATGTGCCTCAGGATGGTACATTGGGCTCAGATGCAAAGGGCAGATGCATGCTGAAC
>DATDNN010000216.1:0-2646 GCA_036518255.1 Allosphingosinicella sp.
AATGCCTTACCGCCAGCGAGCAGGACCGCGTCGCGCACCGCCTCGGAATCCGTGGCCACCACGACGGGCCCGCAATCGGCCTCGACGGCGCGGCGCCAGACATGCACGATCATGGGCTCGCCGCCGATATCGGCGAGCGGCTTGTCGGGCAGTCTTGTGGCCTTCAATCTTGCGGGAATGACGATGAGGCAGTCGGTCATGTGCAAAGTCCGTTAGCACGGGAAATTTTCCTAGGCGACTACTGAGCGCATGGCAATTGTCTGAGTTGCAACAGGCGCATACGCCCTATAGTCTCGCGCCGCGTCGCAAGAGCTACGCAAGTAGCCCGTCTGGGGGGACTGAGATCATGAACGCTTATCGCTTTAATCAAATCGCCATGGCAGTGCTCGGAGCGTTGTTGCTCTTCTTTGGCGCCAGGACGATTATCAACATCGCTTTCGAGGAGCACGAAGAAAAGCCCGGCTACGACGTTCCCGGCACCGAAGAGAAACCCGGTGAGCAGAAGCCGGCCGGCAGCGATCTCGCCGCGCTGCTCGCCAAAGCCGATGCCGCGCACGGTGCGGAAGTCGCGAAGAAATGCGGGCTCTGCCACAACTTCGATAAAGGCGGCCCGAACATGATCGGCCCCAATCTCTATGGTGTGCTCGGCCGCAAGGTCGCGAGCCATGAAGGCTACGACTATTCCGATGCCCTGAAGGCCAAGGGGGGCAATTGGGACTATGAGTCGATCAACAAGATGATCACCAACCCCAACGAATACGTGCCGGGAACCAAGATGGCCATTTTCCCAGGCCTGCCGGACGCCAAGGATCGTGCCGACGTGCTCGCGTTCCTGCGCACCAAGAACGACAACCCGCCGCCTCTGCCTGAGGTGAAACCCGGCGAGACACCGGCGCCGGGCGGCGAGGCTACGACCCCTGCCGCACCTGCCGGAGCCGATTTCATGGCGGCGCTCGCCACCGCGGACCCCAAGGCGGGCGAGGCTGACGTGGGGCTCTGCAAGTTGTGCCACACCTTCAACAAGGGCGGCACCACGCTCGTCGGCCCGAACCTCTACGGCGTCGTCGGCCGGAAGATCGCCTCGGTCGAGGGCTTCAACTACACGCCCGGGCTCAAAGCGCATGAAGGCGATTGGACCTTCGACAAACTTGATGCATGGCTTACCAACCCTGCGGCGTTCGCTCCAGGAACGATGATGTCGTTCCCCGGCATTCCGGATACCAAGAAGCGCGCCGACGTCATCGCTTATCTGAATGCAAACAGCGACAGTCCCCTGCCGATACCCAAGGCCGGTTCCGGCGGAGCCGCCGAGGGCGAAAAGGGAGCCGCGGCACCGGCCGCTAGCGCGGCGCCTGCAGCCGCTCCCGAGGCCACGCCTCCAGCCGCGACGCCGCCGGCGGCAGAGGCGACACCTCCTGCTGCGACGCCGGCAACTCCGGCTCCAGAGGCAGCGGCTCCAGCTGAGACGCCTTCGGCGGAGACGCCAGCGGCTCCTGCTCCAGAGGCTGCGCCGCCAGAGGCGGCACCTTCGGCCGAAACACCTCCGGCTACCGAGGGAGCACCTTCGGCGGAGACGCCAGCGGCTCCGGCTCCGGAGGCAGCGCCGCCGGAGGCGGCGCCTTCGGCCGAGACACCACCGGCTCCGGCTCCCGAGGCAGCGCCGCCAGAGGCGGCGCCTTCGGCCGAGACGCCACCGGCTCCGGCACCCGAGGCGACAGAACCCGCCGAAACTCCGGGAGCTCCTGCCGCCGAGACCGAGCCGTCGACGGGCGATGACTATCTGTCATCGCAGCCGCAGCCGGTTTATCCCGACGGGCCGCCCGACGCCCAATAGTCCCTTGCGGATCGAGCCTCAGCTCGATCCGCAATTTCAGCCAGCGTGGCAAGGCAGACCCCGCATGACCGATAATTCATTTGGTCGCGTGGCCTGCCATGCTAACTTTGCCACGCCATGGCGCGGGGCGAAGTAGCGCCGCCATAAGCCATTTTCCCTCACATGGAGCTCGTTTCCTCGCTCATGATCTGGCTACGCCTCGCCGTTGTAGTTGTTCTTGCCGGATTTATCTCCGGACCGCTTCAAGCCGAGGATGCGCCCGTCCACCATCATGCGCTGTCGCTGATCGGCGAGCCGAAATACCCCGCAGATTTCAAGCAGTTCGATTATGTGAACCCCGATGCGTCCAAAGGCGGCATCGTGCGCATGGCCGATATCGGTTCCTTCGATAGCCTCAATCCGGTGCTCTACAAGGGCGAGGCCGCTGCGGGGCTCGGGCTCGTTTATGAGACCCTGATGGCCGATAGCCTGGATGAGCCTTCGACCTCTTATGGGCTGATCGCCGAATGGGCGAGCTATCCGCCCGATTATTCCTCGGTCACCTTCAAGCTGCGCGACGAGGCGCGTTGGCAGGACGGGACGCCGATCACGCCAGAGGACGTGATCTATTCGCTCGGCGTGAACAAAGACGCCAACCCGCGCATGGGCCTCTATTACAAGAACGTCTCGCGCGCGGAGGCTACGGGGCCGAACGAGGTCACCTTCTATTTCGACGTCAAGAACAACCGCGAGCTCCCCATGATCATGGGTCAGCTCACTGTCCTTCCCAAGCATTACTGGACGGGTAAGGACGCGAGCGGCAATCAGCGCGA
>DATDNN010000217.1:0-5623 GCA_036518255.1 Allosphingosinicella sp.
GGCCGGCGCCACCGCGCGACGAAAAAGCCGTCGGTGCCGTCGCGAGCGGGCGTGAGAAGAACACCGTCCCCCGCCTGCCGCCCCGCGTTCATCGCGATCCTATCCACCGCGAAGGATGAACGGACGGTGAAAGCGGCGGCCTGATCGCGCCCCTCTTCCGCCAGCAGGGAACAAACCGCATAGACGAGCCGTCCCCCCGGACGGACGAGCGCCGCGCCGATGCCGAGCAGGTGAGACTGGACCTCGGCCAATTGCCGCAGGCGTTTTTCCGTAAGCCGCCAGCGCGTCTCCGGGTTGCGCCGCCAAGTGCCGGTGCCCGAACAGGGCGCGTCGATCAGCACGAGATCGGCCTTGTCCCGCAAATCGTGCAAGGCTTCCAGTTCCCGGCCAGGATTAAGAAGGCGCGTTTCCACGTTACTCGCACCGGACCGGCCGAGGCGCGGCGCGAGGCGCGACAAACGGGCGCGATCCACATCGCTTGCAACGACGCGCCCCTCCCCCTTCATCCCGGCGGCGAGCGCCAGCGTCTTGCCGCCCGCCCCCGCGCAAAGGTCGATCACCGTCATGCCCGGTGCCGCCTCGCAGGCGAGCGCAAGCAACTGGCTCCCCTCATCCTGCACCTCGACGAGGCCGCTCGCCCAGGCATCGGTGTTTTCGACCTGAAACCCTTCCTCAAGCCGCAAGCCCAAGGGAGAATGCGGGGTGGGAACCGCGCCGGGAAGCCTCTCCATGGCCTCCGCCCGTCGCCCCTTCAGAATATTAACGCGCACATCGAGTGGAGCGCGCTCAAGCAGCGAAGGCCATTCCCCGGCCTCCACAAGAGGATCGAGACGCGCGTGGAGCCATTGTGGCACGGCACCCGCCTCCGCCGCCTTTTCGCCGGGGCGGATTTCGACCGGACCATGGGGCGACCCGTCGAACAAAGCGGCGAGCGCCTCATCCTCCAGCGTCAGCCCGATCATCGCCGCGCGTCCGGTCTCCGGCCGCTCGCCCGCCCTTCGGATGGCGCGATAGACGAGATCGCGAACCGCTCGCCGGTCTTTCGATCCCGCATAGCGGCGGTCCTTGAAATAGCGCGCGATCAAGGTGTCGGCTGCCGCGCCGCCGCGCGCCGCCGCTTCGACGATCTGGTCGAGAAGCTCGATGGCGGCCTGAACGCGGGCGGAGGGCGTCATCGCCGCACCTCGCGCAGCCTGTCAGCGCGTCGGATAATTGGGCGCCTCGCGCGTGATCGTCACGTCGTGGACGTGGCTTTCGCGAAGGCCCGCATTGGTAATGCGGACGAACTGCGCGCGCTCCTGAAATTCCGGGATGGTGCGCGCACCGGTATAGCCCATCGCGGCCTTCACACCGCCGACCAGCTGATGGATGATCTCCCGCGCCGGGCCGCGATAGGGCACCTGCCCTTCTATCCCTTCGGGAACAAGCTTCAGCTGGTCCTTGATATCCTGCTGGAAATAGCGATCAGCCGAGCCGCGCGCCATCGCACCCACCGATCCCATGCCGCGATAGGATTTGTAGGTACGCCCTTGATAAAGGAAGGTTTCGCCCGGCGCCTCTTCGGTACCCGCGAGGAGCGATCCGACCATCACCGTGGACGCGCCCGCCGCGAGCGCCTTGGCGATATCGCCGCTGGTGCGAAGGCCACCGTCGCCGATAACCGGCGTGCCGGTTTTCGCGGCTTCCTCCGCCGCGTCCATGATCGCGGTAAGCTGCGGCACGCCGACACCCGCGACGACGCGCGTCGTGCAGATCGAGCCCGGCCCGATGCCGACCTTTACCGCATCGGCCCCCGCGCCAATCAGCGCCTTGGTCGCTTCCGCCGTCGCGACATTGCCCGCCACGACCTGCACGCTGTTCGACAGCGTCTTGATTCGCTCCACCGCTTTCGCGACGTCGGCGTTATGGCCATGCGCCGTATCGATGATGATGAGGTCGCATTCGGCGTCGATCAGCGCCGCGCTCCGCTCGAAACCCTTGTCGCCCACCGTCGTCGCGGCGGCAACGCGCAGGCGGCCGGAACCATCCTTCGTCGCATCCGGGTAGGTAACGGCCTTCTCGATATCCTTCACCGTGATGAGGCCGATGCAGCGCTGATTGTTGTCGACGACCAGCAGCTTTTCGATACGCCGCTGGTGAAGCTGCCGCCGCGCCTCGTCCTGCGTGACGTTCGGGCCGACGGTGACGAGATTGTCCTTCGTCATCAGCTCGGACACCGGCTGGCGCGGATTTTCCGCAAACCGCACGTCGCGATTGGTGAGAATGCCGACGAGCCGCCCGTCCTTTTCCGTAACGGGAATGCCGGAAATCTTGTGCTTCTGCATCAGCTCCAGCGCATCGGCGAGCGTCTGATCGGGCGCCATGGTGATCGGATTGACCACCATGCCGCTTTCGTAGCGCTTCACCGTCCGCACGGCAGCAGCCTGTTCCTCGACCGAGAGGTTGCGGTGGAGAACGCCGATACCGCCCAGTTGCGCCATGACGATCGCCATATCGGCCTCGGTCACCGTGTCCATGGCCGAGGAGAGGATCGGGATGTTGAGCCCGATCTCTTTCGTCACCCGCGTGCTCGTATCCGCCATGCTGGGCAACACGCTCGATTCCCGCGGCTTCAGAAGCACGTCGTCGAAGGTGAGGCCCAGGGTGATGTCCATGTCGTCTGTCTCGCTGCCGGGAGTCGGTGCCGCTCTATAGGAAGGGTTGGGCCTGAGCGCTAGACGCCCTTCAGCGGCGGGCCTTGGCGAGTACAGCCTGCGCCTGCGCGACGTGCATCGCCTCGATCATCCGATTCTCGTGGCGCTCGGCCCCGCCCGTCGCCGCCGCGATCAGGCGCTCGGCGGCGGCAATTTCCTCGGCCGATGGCCCGAAAATACGGTTCGCGGCCTCGATCTGGTTGGGGTGGATGAGCGATTTGCCGTCAAAGCCGAACGCGCGGCCTTCCCGGCATTCGGCCGCGAAGCCCTCCGCATCGTCCAGCGCATTATAGACGCCGTCGAAGGCAGCAATGCCTGACGCGCGCGCCGCAAGCAGGATCGACTGCAGCGCGAGAGCGAGGCCGCTTCGCCCGGCCCCCTGCGGCACGCCGAGATCGGCGGCGAGATCGTTGGTGCCCGCGATGAGCGCCGAACAATGGCTCGCAATGTCCCGCGCCGCGAGTACGCCCGCCGCCGTCTCGATCATCGCCAGCACAGGCTTTTGCGAAAGCGAAGCCGCGTCCCCCGCCTTCTTCGCGGTTTCGGCCTTGGGCAACACGACGAAATCGGCGGCGCTGCTCCTCACCGCGATCGCATCATCGCCGAAATGATGGCTGACATCGGCATTCACCCGGATGGCAACCAGCTTGCCGCCAAAGCCCAGATGCGTGGCCTCCACCGCCGCCGCGCGGGCCGAAGCCTTATCCTCCTCCCGCACCGCATCTTCGAGATCGAGGATGACCAGATCTGCCGGAAGCGTCCGCGCCTTGTCGATCGCGCGCGGGTTGGACGCGGGAAGGAACAGGACGGAGCGGCAAAGGCGTAGGGGCTGCATCGGTCAAAGCCTCCGATTCTGCTTGGAAAGGGGATCGTTACGGCACATCATAAGCGCGAATTGATGCGGGGAGGAATCGGTAATGGAAGTCACGGCAATGCTCTTCGTCCTGATGCTGGTCATCATTTACCTGATGGCGAGCATCAAGATCGTCCGCCAGGGCTATCAATATACGATCGAACATTTCGGCCGCTTCACCACCGTCGCGGCGCCGGGCTTCAATTTCTTCCCCGCCTTTTTCTATCGCGTCGGCCGCAAGGTGAACATGATGGAGCAGGTGCTCGACATTCCGGGGCAGGAGATCATCACCAAGGACAATGCGATGATCTCCACCGACGGCGTCGTCTTCTTCCAGGTGCTGGAAGCCGCCAAGGCCGCCTATGAAGTGTCCGACCTCTATCTCGCCATCATGCAGCTGACGACCACCAACCTGCGCACCGTGATGGGCTCCATGGACCTCGACGAGACTTTGTCGAAGCGCGACGAGATCAATGCGCGCCTCCTCTCCGTCGTCGATCAGGCGACCGAGGCCTGGGGCGTCAAGATCACCCGCGTCGAGATCAAGGACATCCGCCCGCCCGCCGACATCGTCAATGCGATGGGCCGCCAGATGAAAGCCGAGCGCGAGAAGCGTGCGGTGATCCTGGAGGCAGAGGGCAGCCGCGCGTCCGAAATTCTCCGCGCCGAGGGCCAGAAGCAGTCGCAGATCCTGGAAGCCGAAGGCCGCCGGGAAGCCGCTTTCCGCGACGCCGAGGCTCGCGAGCGCGCGGCGGAAGCCGAAGCCAAGGCGACGCAAATGGTGTCGGACGCCATCGCGGGCGGCAATACGCAGGCGATCAACTATTTCGTCGCGCAGAAATATGTCGACGCGGTGAGCCAGTTCGCCACCTCCCCCAACGCCAAGACCATCCTGTTCCCGGTGGAAGCCACGCAGCTTATCGGCAGCCTCGGCGGCATTGGCGAGCTGGCGAGGGAAGCGCTCGGCAAGAATAGTGAACCGGCCGCACCGGCTTCCCCGCTCCCTGCCCGCCGCCGTGGGCCGTTTGAGGAACCGCAGCCGTGAATTTTGGCGACATCGATCCCGAATGGTGGTGGCTGATCGGGGCGACGATCCTCGGCATCGCCGAACTGCTGATGCCAGGCATCTTCCTCATCTGGCTTGCCGCCGCCGCCGCGGTCACCGGCATCGGTGCGCTGTTCGGCATTCCCGTCGCCTTCCAATTCGGCCTCTTCGCGCTCCTTGCCATCGGGGCGGTGCAGATCGGGCGGCGATGGTATGCCAATCACCCGGTGCCGAGCAGCGACCCGCTTCTGAATGACCGGGCAGCGCGCTTGATCGGTGAAACGGTGGTTGTCGCGGCGGCGATCGAGAATGGGCGCGGCCGGGTGAAGGTCGGCGACAGCGTCTGGTCCGCCAAGGGGCCCGACACGCCAGAGGGTACGCGCGTGCGCATCGTCGGCGCGGAAGGCGCATGCTTGATCGTCGATCCCCTCTCTCCGCCAGCCCTCACCAGCCAGAACTGATCCAACCAAAAAGGGGGTTTCCATGAAGATCGACCGCCGCAATCTCCTGCTTGGCGCGGGCGCAGCCGCTGCGGTCGGAACCCTTCCGGTCTGCGCAGCGACGCTCCGCTCCCGCGTTTCGGGCGATGCGGCGGTAGAAAGTCTCCTTGCCGAAATTGGCGAGGATCTGCTGTCCGAATATCCGGAAAACGCCACGGCGCTCGGCATCGACAAGGGCAATCGAGCGGGGCTGAAGTCCCGCCTCACGGATCGCTCACTCGGCGGCCGCCGCCGCCTGGCCGCCGCCGCCGCATCGCGCCTCGCCGAGTTGAAAGCCGTCGACGAACGCGTCCTTGGCCCGGGGGTGAAGACGGACCTGGAAGTCGTCCGCGCTGCCCATGAGCTGGCGGTGGAGGGCTTCGCATTTCCATTCGGCGACGTCGTCAGCCTCAATCAAAGCTGGTCCTACCGAAATTCGCCTTACGTAGTTGCACAGAATACCGGCGCCTTCATCGAATATCCCGACTTCCTCGACAGCAATCATGTCATCGCCAGCCCGGCCGATGCCGAAGCCTATCTCGCCCGGCTGGAA
>DATDNN010000218.1:0-2647 GCA_036518255.1 Allosphingosinicella sp.
ACATGGTCGGCGATCTCATCGGCGTGCTCGACGCGTTCGAGGCGAAGAGCGCCATCATCGTCGGCCACGACTGGGGCGCGGGGATCGCCTGGCTCGCGGCGCGTCTGCGCCCCGACCGCTTTCGCGCCGCCGCCATTCTCAGCGTGCCTTATCGCCCGCGCAGCGACGTGCGCCCGACCAGCGTGATGCCGCAGACTGAGGAAGCCCAGTTCTATCAACTTTACTTTCAGCAGCCTGGCGTCGCCGAAGCGGAGTTCGAAGCGGACCCGCGCAAGACGCTCGCCGCGATGCTGTTCGGGGGCTCCGGCGAGGGCGTCACCGCCATTCGCGCCATGGCGGCTGCGAGCGGACAGCCGTCGAAAGGCGTCGGCATGGTCTCGCGCAAGGACGGCTTGCTGCCGAAAGTGCCGGTGCCGCTGCCGTCATGGCTCAGCGCCGCCGACCTCGACTATTACGCCGCCGAATTCGCCCGCAGCGGTTTTCGCGGACCGCTCAACTATTACCGCAACATCGATCACAACTGGGAGCTGATGGGCGCCTTCGAGGGCGTGAAGGTAACCGTGCCCACGCTGTTCATCGCCGGCGACCTCGACATGGTCATCGCCTTTCCCGGCGCGGCCGAGCATCTCGCCAACATGAAGCAATGGGTGCCACAGCTGCGCGAGATCAAGATGCTGCCGGGTTGCGGACACTGGACGCAGCAGGAGCGGCCAGCCGAGGTGAATGCGGCGCTCGTCGACTTCCTGCGGAGCTTGCCGGGTTGAGCGGCCCCTAGCAGGGCCCCAGCTTGTCGATGCGCTTTTGATGGCGCCCGCCCTCGAAGGCCGTACCCAGGAACGCTTCGACGCATTCCTTTGCCACCACGTCGCCCGTCGTGCGTCCGCCGAGCGCCAGAACATTGGCGTCATTGTGCTGGCGGCACAGCCGTGCGCCGGTGACATCATGCACGAGCGCGCAACGGATATGGGCATGACGATTGGCAGCGATGGAAATGCCGATGCCCGATCCGCAGATCAGGATGCCGCGCCCCGCCCTGCCGTCCTTGATGGCGTCGGCGAGCTTGTGGGCGAAGTCAGGATAGTCGACGGACGCGGCGCTATCGGTGCCGAGGTCCAGCCATGTCACATCGGGCAACGCTGACTTCAGCGCTTCCTTGAGGGCAAAGCCCCCGTGATCACAGGCAATCGCGACCAAGCGCGTGGTTTCGTTGTTGTCGGCCATTTGCGGTCCCGGGGATTGGAGCGGGCGAAGGGAATCGAACCCTCGTATGCAGCTTGGGAAGCTGCCGTTCTACCATTGAACTACGCCCGCCTATGCGCGTGTCCTGCGCCCACCCTGATTAGCCGAGACGGTGTCCGGCGCCAAGCGGTTTGGCGCGTCAGGCCGGACCGATGTTAACGTCCTGGCAAGATTCCAGGTGCGCCGAATTGTGGCAGTGTTATGATTGCTCTGTCGGGGGAGAAACGTGCACTGAGTGGGGCGTGTGCATGGTGGGGCGTGCCTACACGATATTCGACACGGCGATCGGGCGCTGCGGCATCATCTGGAGCAGCACCGGCGTGGTCGCCGTGCAATTGCCCGAGGCGCGGGAGATCGACACTCGCCGGCGGATTTTCCAGATCCATCCCGAAGCGCGTGAGCAGGCGGTGCCTGTCAACACCGAGCTCGCCATTGAGGGCATCGTGGGCCTGCTGCAGGGCAGCGACCCCGATTTTTCCGAGGTCAGCCTCGATGCCGGCGACGTGCCGGCTTTCAACCGGCGAGTCTACGAATACACCTGCACCATCCCGCGGGGGGAGACGCGCACCTATCACGAGATCGCCAAGGCGCTGGGCGCCTCCGGCGCCGCGCATTCGGTGGCGCAAGCGATCGCCAAGAATCCCTACATGATCATCGTGCCTTGCCACCGGGTGCTGGAAGCGGGCGGCTATGCCGACCGGATCTCGCCATACGGCGGGGTGATCTCCAAACGACGGCTGCTGGCGCTGGAAGGCGCCCACCCGATCGCCAGCAAGACGCTGTTCGAGGTGTTGCTGCCCGTTGCCCCGCCGCGGTCCGCCTCCTAAATACTCGGAATGGATGCGACCACGCTGCTGACGACACAGACGATGACGGTCTCCGAGTTTCGCTGCGACGCGGGGCCGGGCGACACCCCGTTTGCCGAGTGCCGCACCGGCCATTCCATCGCCTATGTCCGCTCAGGCAGCTTTGGCTGCCATTGCCGCGCCGGCTTCTTCGAGCTGGTGGCGGGTTCGCTGCTGGTCGGCGCGCCCGGCGAGGAATACACCTGCACGCATGAGCATGTGTCGGGCGACGTCTGCCTCGGCTTCTTCTTCAGCGAGACTCTGGTCGATGCCCTCGGCGGGCGGCGTGAGACCTGGCAGGTTGGGGCGACACCGCCGCTGCCCGAGCTGATGGTGCTGGGCGAGCTTGCCCAGACGGCGGCAGATGGCAACAGCGACTTGGGTATCGACGAGGTCGGGCAGATCCTGGCCGGCCGCTTTGTCGAGATTGTCTCGGGCAAGCCGCGCAAGCCGGCCTCGCCGACGGCGCGCGACCGCCGCCGCGCGGTGGAAGCCGCGCTGTGGATCGACGATAATTCGCATGCCGAGATCGATCTCGAACGGGTCGCACAGCTGGCAGGCCT
>DATDNN010000219.1:0-3939 GCA_036518255.1 Allosphingosinicella sp.
AATGGACGATGAGCGCCTACCTCCCCTATCCGGGCTTCCGCCCCGCCGAAGGCACGGTGGGCGAATATAATGGCAAGTTCATGTGCGGACAGTTTGTGCTGAGGGGCGGCAGCTGCGCCACCCCGCGGGGCCATGCCCGGGCGAGCTACCGCAACTTCTTCTACCCCCATCAGCGCTGGATGTTCTCCGGCCTGCGCCTGGCGAAGGATTTATGATGGACGCGATCCGCGCCTCGATCGAAGCCGATCCGGCCTTTCGCGCCGATGTGCTGGCGGGACTCGCCGCGCCGATCAAGGCGGTCCCCGCCCGATGGCTCTACGACCGGCGGGGATCGGAGTTGTTCGAGGAGATCACCGAGCTTCCCGAATATTATCCGACCCGTACCGAAGTCGCGCTGCTGAAGCGCCACTGCGCCGATATCGCCGCTTTCACGGGCGAGGGTGCGGCCGTGGTCGAATTCGGATCGGGCTCTTCCCACAAGACCCCGATCCTTCTGAACTGCGTCCATCCGTCGGCTTATGTGCCGATCGACATATCGGGGGATTTCCTGCGCGATTCCGCCGCCGCCTTGCAGCAGGGCTTCCCCGCTCTGCCCATCTATCCGGTCGAGGCGGATTTCATGAAGCGGATCGCGCTGCCCGCAGAGGTGGCGAACCTGGCGAAACTCGGCTTCTTCCCCGGCTCCACCATCGGCAACATGGTGCCCCGCACCGCCGTCGATCTCCTCCGCGCCATGAAGGAGACGCTGGGCGACGGAAGCTGGCTCCTCATCGGCATGGACAGGCTGAAGGATGCGGGCACCCTTATCCGCGCCTATGACGACGCGGCGGGCGTAACGGCGGCGTTCAACATGAACCTCCTCCACCGGATCAATCGCGAACTGGGCGGCACGATCCCCGTCCATCTCTTCCGCCACCGCGCGATTTGGAACGACATGATGGCGCGGATCGAAATGCATCTGGAGGCGCTGGAGGATCTGACCTTCACAGTCGAAGGCCGGAGCTTCGCCATGCAAAAGGGCGAGACGATCCATACCGAGAACAGCCACAAATACGGCCTGCGCGACGCCCGCCTCCTCCTGCGCGCCGCCGGCTGGGGGGTGCGGGCGGAATGGACCGACGCAGGCGATCAGTTCGCCTTGCTGCTGGCTGAGGCCGAACCGCCGAGATTCGCGCCCTAACCGAATGTCATGTGCTCCTGCGAAAGCGGGAGCATTATCGTCCCCGACGCCGGACCCCGCCATTGCCCCCGGCCACCCCTGTCGCTACATGCTTCTAACAATAGCGGGTGGAGACTTTCGTGTACGCGCTTTACGACATATTGAGCCTTTTGCTGACGGTTCTCACCTGGATCATCATCGGCCAGGCGATCCTCAGCTGGCTGATCGCCTTCAATGTGATCAACACGCATAATGGCGGGGTCCGCCAGTTCCTCTATGCGCTCGACCGGATTACGGAGCCACTTTATCGGCCGATCCGCCGCGTGCTTCCCGATTTCGGCGGCATCGATTTCTCGCCGCTCGTCCTCCTGCTGCTGATCGCCGTGGTGCGCATCCTGCTCCGCAGCATTCTCCTCGGATACTGACACGGATGGGCGCGGCGGTCATCGACGGCAAGGCTTTCGCCGAAGGGCTCCGGACCCGCGTCGCCGCCGCCGTGCCAGTCTTCCGCGAAAAAACCGGCCGCGCGCCCGGCCTTGCCGTCGTGCTGGTCGGCGAGGATCCGGCGAGCCAGGTCTATGTCCGCTCCAAACACAAGGCGACGGTCGCCGCTGGCATGGAGAGTTTCGAGCATCGCCTGCCCGCCACCGCCTCCCAGGCCGAGCTCATCGCGCTCGTCGAGCGGCTGAACGCAGATGAAGCGGTCGACGGCATTCTCGTCCAGCTGCCGCTCCCGGCGGGCGTGGACGAGAAAGCGGTGATCGCTACGATCGATCCCACCAAGGATGTCGACGGCTTCCACGTCATCAACACCGGCAAGCTCGCCGTGGGGGACGCGGACGCGCTCGTGCCCTGCACGCCGCTCGGCTGTCTTATGTTGCTGAAGGACCGGCTGGGCGATCTTTCCGGCCTCGAAGCCGTGGTGATCGGCCGCTCCAACATCGTCGGTAAGCCGATGGCGCAGCTCCTCCTTCAGGAGAGCTGCACCGTCACCATCGCCCACAGCCGCACGCGCGACCTGCCCGCCGTGGTGCGCCGCGCCGACGTCGTGGTCGCCGCAGTCGGACGCCCAGAAATGGTGAAGGGCGACTGGCTGAAGCCCGGCGCCACGGTGATCGACGTCGGCATCAACCGCGTTCCGGGCGCGGAGGGCAAGAGCCGCCTCGTCGGCGACGTGGATTATGCAAGCGCTGCCGAGGTCGCGGGCGCGATCACGCCCGTTCCCGGCGGCGTCGGTCCGATGACCATCGCCGTGCTCCTGCGCAACACCCTCGTCGCGGCCCACCGCCGTGCAGGCCTTGAAGCGCCGGAGGGGATGTGACTTTCAAACCCCGTTCGTCTCGAGCGAAGTCGAGAGACGTGTGCACATCCGAACGAACGCTTCTCGACTTCGCTCGAAGCGAACGGATCGGGGCGTGGGGAGAGGCAGCGCAATGATCGACCTCTTCGTCTCGGCTTTCGTGACCTTCTTCGTGATCATCGATCCGCCTGGATGCGCGCCGATTTTCGCCAGCCTCACGGCCGGAACGCCCGCTGCCCATCGCCGGGCGATGGCGATCCGGTCCACCGCCATCGCCGCCGCGATTCTCCTCTTCTTCGGCCTCCTGGGCGAGAAACTGCTTCACGCCCTCGGCATCAGCCTCGCCGCCTTCCGCATCGCGGGCGGCATCATGCTGTTCCTGATCGCATTGGAAATGGTGTTCGAAAAGCGCACCCAGCGCCGTGAAAGCCGCGCGCAGGAGATCAGCGCGACGCCGGAGATCGAGGATATTTCCGTTTTCCCGATGGCGATCCCGATGATCGCCGGGCCGGGTTCCATCGCGTCCATCATGCTGCTGATGGCGCGGACCGACGGCGTCCAGGAATCCGCGGTGGTGCTGGGCGCCATGGCGGGCGTCCTTGTCCTCACCGTCATATCCCTGCTTCTCGCCGGGCCGCTGATGCGGCTGGTCGGCCCCAAGATCGAGGCGATGATCACCCGCATCCTCGGCGTCATCCTCGCCGCGCTCGCCGCCCAGTTCGTGATCGACGGGATCGCCGTCAGCTTCAAGGTTTGACGACGCGCCACATCCGGTAGGGTGAATCGGCCGGCAAGGCGACGGGCGTCAGCCATGCAGGCACCTGTCCATTGGCCAGCTGCACATAGAAGCCTTTCGGCGCCTGCGTCCGGTAGATGGTCGATTCCGACAGGTTCGGACAGATGAGCACATAGTCGATGCCGCGCCGCGCGACGATCGCATGCGCCGCGTCCGCGCTGCCCCGGAAGGCGTGCTGCACGTCGAGGATCGCCTGCACGTTGCGATGATAGGGGCCCGCCACCGCATCGTGATGGGTGACGGTGATGAGCCGTGGCCCCAGATCGGCAAAGGTGAGCACATAGCCTTTGGGCTGCAGCGCTATGGGACGAAGGGCGGCCAGGGTCGGGCAGCGGCGGTTGGCAAGGTTCACGGCGTTCATCGCCTTGCCGTCCGGTTTCTGGAACTGCACCGAAAGCCACTGGGCCCCGAGGCCCGAAATGAGGAGGAAGGCAAGGACGGTGCCGAACACCCTCGCCAGCATGCCGCCTCTGGCCCGAATGGCCGGAATGAGGATCAGGGCGAGAGCGGTGACCCCGGGCACGGCGAGAAGCTGCGCCGCCGCCCCGGCCCGCATTTGCCAGAGGAGGAGGAGTGCGGCGACGAGGGCCGGGGCGGCGAGCGCGGCCCAGGGCATGAGGCGGGCCGGTTCCAGACGCAGCCGCCAAAGCATCGTGGCGTAACCGATGAGGCCGGCCACCGGCA
>DATDNN010000220.1:0-10833 GCA_036518255.1 Allosphingosinicella sp.
ATTTGTCCCATAAATCCACCGGAAAGCACGCTTCTGCCTGGCAGAGGCGCGCTTTCCTTTTGACAGGGGTGGATCAACTGATCTTAGATAGGGGCCGGCTCGAGCCATACTTCCATGGAACAGGGGTTTGGAACAGATGAACAAGCAGGAGCTTATCGGCGCCGTGGCGGAAAATACCGGCCTCAGCCGTAACGATGCCAGCAAGGCGGTCGAAAGCGTTTTCGAAACGATCAGCAACGCACTGAAGCGCGGCGACGAAGTGCGCCTTGTCGGGTTCGGCACTTTTGCGTGCAGCCAGCGCAAGGCATCTACCGGCCGCAACCCGCGCACCGGCGAGCCGATGCAGATCAAGGCCTCGAAGCAGCCCAAGTTCAAGGCCGGCAAGGGCCTGAAGGATCTGGTGCAGTAAAAGATAGGTGGCGGCGTCCTGCGTCGCCTGTTTTCCTGTCGCCATGGCTGGACAGCTTGCGGACGCCCGATTATGGGCATCGCACGGCCCTGTCGGGGCCTTCACCGTCGTCGCAAGTGACGATTTCAGGCGTGGGCGCGTAGCTCAGTGGTAGAGCACACCCTTCACACGGGTGGGGTCGCAAGTTCAATCCTTGCCGCGCCCACCACGCCTATTTCTTATACTTTCCGCCTGGGTGAACCGTAAGGATGACGACAGATCGTTTAGGCCCATTTGCTTCCTTGACGGAGTGGCACGCCCGCTCGTAAGAGCGCCCGCATTCACTGTTTGTGGCGATCGTAGCTCAGTTGGTTAGAGCATCGGTTTGTGGTACCGAGGGTCGCGGGTTCAAGTCCCGTCGATCGCCCCACTTTTCAAGATAAATCAACAAATTAGGACAGGATCATGCAGTCGCCTTGGGATTACCCCGATTTCGACGACCATGAGGTCGTGCACTTCGTTACCGATCGGGCCAGCGGCCTCAAGGCGATCATCGCGGTGCATTCCACCCATCTCGGCCCGGGCGCCGGCGGCGTGCGATTCTGGCATTATGCCGATAGCGCCGCCGCCGTATCCGATGCGCTGCGCCTGTCGCGGGGCATGAGCTACAAGAATGCCATGGCCGGGCTGAAGCTTGGCGGCGGCAAGGCGGTGATCCTCGCCGATGCGAGCCGCACCAAGACGCCGGACATGCTCGCCGCCTACGGCAAGGCGGTGGACCGGCTGGGCGGCGCCTATGTGACGGCCGAGGATGTCGGCGTGACGGTGGCGGACCTCGTCGCAGTGTCGAAGCAGACGAAATATGTGTCCGGCCTTCCGGTCGCGGCCGGCGCCGTGGGGGGCGATCCGGGGCCGCACACCGCCTATGGCGTATTCCTGGGCGTCAAGGCCGCGGTGCGCCGCGCGCTCGACAAAGACAGCCTCAGCGGCCTCCACATCGCCGTGCAGGGTGCCGGTAGCGTCGCGAGCGGCCTTGCCCGCCTCGCGGCCCAGGAAGGCGCGCGGATCAGCGTTGCCGATATCGATGCGGCGCGCGCGCAGAGCCTCGCCTCGGAAGTGGGCGGCGCTGTCGTCGATCCTGCTTCCATCCTATCGATGGAAGCCGATGTGCTGAGCCCCTGCGCGCTTGGCGCGATCCTCACCGAAGAAAGCATCGCGGCGCTCCGGGTGCCGGTGGTCGCGGGCGCGGCCAACAACCAGCTCGCGACGCCTGCCGATGGCGATCGCATTCATGCGCGGGGCATTCTCTATGCGCCGGATTATGTGATCAACGCCGGCGGCATCATCAATGTCGCGTCCGAATATCTGGGCGATGCCGACGAAGCAGGCGTGAAAGCCAAGATCGAGCAGATACCCGGCCGCCTCGAATCCATCTGGGAGGAAAGCGCGGCGACCGGACGCAATCCGGCGGCGGTTGCGGACGCCATGGCGCAGCGGCTGATCGGACGGGCCTGATCCTTCATGCTCCTGCTTTGGCAGGAGCATCATTATAGGGCTGCCGTACCTTTCCTGTGTTCCAGTCGCAGCTTGTGCTCCCGGTAGACGGTGTAAAGGCCGCTGCCGATGATCACGGCTGCACCCGCCCAGGTGGCGGCGCCCGGATGCGTGTTCCAGAGAAGCCATCCCAGCAGAACCGCCCATAAAAGCTGCAGATAATCGAACGGGACGACGGTCGAAACGGAAGCGTAGCGGAGCGACCCCGTCATGAAGAGCTGCCCCAGCCCCCCGAACAGGCCGAGCGCGGCGAGAATGAGCCAGGTCCGCATATCATGCGCTCTGGCGAAAAAGGGCATGATCGTGCCGACGACAATCAGCGCGCTCAGGGTGAACCAGAGGACGGTCGTCTGCGCTCCTTCGGTGCGGCCGATCTGCCTTATGGTGATCGCGACCGCCGCCACGCCCAGCGCAGCCCCCAGAGCAATGATGAGGCCGATGGCCGGAAAGGCGTCGGCGCCCGGCCGCATCACGACCATCACGCCCGCGAACCCCACGAGGACCGCGCTCCACCGATGCCGCCCCACGGGCTCCTTCAAGATCAGGGCGGAGAGGATGACGGCGAAGAGGGGGGCGGCGAAGCTGATCGTCGTCGCTTCGGCGAGCGGCAGGTAACGGAGGGCGGAGAAGGCCAGCATCATCGACACGAGGCCGATCGCCGTGCGGGAGAGATGGGCCAGCGGCCGGGCCGTTCGCCACGCGTCGTAATTGCCGGAAAGCAGAATCCAGACGAGGAGCGGAGGCAGGCCGAAAGCGAAGCGGTAGAAAACCAGCTCCACCGTATTCACCCCGGCTTCGTAGCCGAGCTTGATCATGGCGGACATGAAGGCGAAGCTCGTCGCCGCGCCAGCGCGCAGAAGGATGCCGAGCAAGGGATTGTGGAGCGGGTGTGCGGAGGGCGCGGCGGCGTTTGGCATGCGGCAAAATCCATGAGGCCGTGCGCGGCAAAGGGCAACCTTTCT
Source organism: Allosphingosinicella sp. (assembly GCA_036518255.1). GTDB lineage: Bacteria > Pseudomonadota > Alphaproteobacteria > Sphingomonadales > Sphingomonadaceae > Allosphingosinicella. Next base: position 2,905 of record DATDNN010000220.1, read on the forward strand.
GCGTATTTCCGTTCAGGGGAAAGAGCGGGCTTATCTCCGCTTCCCCCGTCTTCGCGCTTTCGCTAAGAGAACGGCCGCAATGCACTTTCTCGCCAATCCCGCGCGTTTTTTGAAAATCGCCCGGCCGCTCACCCCCTGGCTCTGCTGGGGCGGAGCGGGGCTGATCGTGTTCGCCCTTGCCTGGGGATTGTTCGCGGCTCCGCAAGATTATCTTCAGGGCAACAGCGTCCGCATCATGTACGTGCATGTGCCGGCCGCCTGGCTCGGCATGGCGGGCTGGATGGGGATTGCGGTGGCGAGCCTGATGCAGATCGTCTGGCGCCATCCGCTGGCGGGCGTCGCCGCACGCGCCATCGCAGTGCCGGGCGCGGTTTTCGCCGCCCTTTGCCTGGCGACCGGCTCTCTGTGGGGGCGGCCGACCTGGGGGACCTATTGGGAATGGGACGGACGGCTCACCTCGATGCTCGTTCTTCTGTTTCTCTACATCGCCTACATCGCCCTGTCTGGCGCCGACCGGGAGCGGGGCGGCGAGGGGCGGGCGAGCGCCATCTTCGGCCTCGTCGGCGCGATCAACATCCCCATCATTCACTATTCCGTCCTATGGTGGCGGACCCTTCATCAGGGGCAGAGCATCAGTATTTCGGGTTCCAGCATCGACATGGCGATGCTCTGGCCGCTCCTTGTCTCCGCGGCGGGTTTCAGCCTCTTGTTCGGAGGCGTCGTGCTGATGCGAATGCGGGCGGAACTGGCACGCACCAGGATCGAGGCGCGCCTGCGGAGAATGGCGGAATGAATCACTGGCCTTTCATCATCGCCTCTTACGCACTGACGTTCCTGGGCGTCGGGGGCCTCACGCTGTGGGCCTATGTAGTAATGCGCCGGGCGGAGCGGGAAGCCGAAGCGGTGACGCGGCGATGATGGCTCTCAAAGCATTGCCCGTGCTCCTGCGGAAGCAGGAGCCCAGCGGCATAGATTTGCGAAACTGGGCTCCTGCCTTCGCAGGAGCACGATAAAACATGGCCAAAGCCAAACATCAGCGCCTCGTCCTCCTGCTGCTCGCTGTTGCCGCGGTGCTGGGCGCCGTCTTGCTCGCCATGTCGGCGATGAAGGATCAGGCGGCCTATTTCTACGCGCCCGCCGATGTTGTGCGGAAAGGGCTGCCGCTCGACCGCGCGGTGCGGGTCGGGGGCATGGTCCGGCAGGGGTCGCTGCAGCGCCTGCCGGATGGCACCACCATCCGCTTCATTGTCGGCGACGAGACGGATGCAACCATCCCCGTCACCTTCACCGGCATCGTGCCGGACCTGTTCCGGGAAGGAAGCGGCGTGGTGGCGGAAGGGCGCTTTCGGCCGGACGGGCAATTCGTCGCCACCGAAATATTGGCCAAGCATGACGAGAATTACATGCCGCCGAAGCTCGGCCCGGACGGCGAACATCGGACAGAGACACTGAAATGATCGCCGAGGCCGGGCTTGCCGCCCTCTGGATCGCCGCTGCGCTTTCCTTGCTTCAGATGGTTGCGGGCGTGGCCGCGTTGCGGCTGGGCGGAGCATCGCTCGCGTCCCTGGTGAGGCCGGTCGCGGTGGCACAGGGAGGCATGGCGGCCGTTTCCTTCCTCTGCCTTATCCTCTTGTTTCTGCGCACCGATCTCTCGGTGCTGCTGGTGGCGGAGAACAGCCATTCGGCAAAGCCATGGCTTTATAAGTTCGCCGGCGCCTGGGGAAATCACGAAGGGTCGATGCTGCTCTGGGTGACGATCCTCGCGCTCGCCGGCGGCACCGTCGCCTTGCTGGAGCGGAGGCTTCGCGGCGATACCCTGATCGCGACGCTCGCCGCGCAGGCAGTCATCGCCCTTGGTTTCTACGCCTTCCTCCTGCTCGCTTCCAACCCGTTCGCCCGGCTCTATCCGGCGCCCGTGGACGGTAACGGCCTCAATCCGCTGCTGCAGGATCCCGGCCTCGCCTTCCATCCGCCGACCCTGTATCTCGGCTATGTCGGCATATCGGTCGCCTTTTCCTTTGCGGTCGGCGCGATGGTGACGCGCGACGTTGGCCCCGCTTTCGCCCGCGCGATGCGGCCCTGGGTGCTCGCCGCATGGGTGATGCTGACGCTCGGCATCACGGCGGGTAGCTACTGGGCCTATTACGAGCTTGGCTGGGGCGGCTGGTGGTTCTGGGATCCGGTCGAGAATGCCTCGCTCATGCCCTGGCTCGCGGCGACGGCGCTTCTCCATTCGGTAACGGTCCTTGCGACACGTGACGGGCTTCGCGCCTGGACGTTGATGCTGGCCGTCGTCGCCTTTTCCATGTCTATGATCGGCACCTTCCTCGTCCGCTCGGGCATATTGACGAGCGTCCACAGCTTCGCCGTCGATCCGGAGCGCGGCACCTTCATCCTCGCGCTTCTCGGCCTCTACATCGGCGGCGCGCTGGCCCTGTTCGCCGGGCGAGTGGCCACCGTGCGGGAAGGCGCGACCTTTGATCCGGTGAGCCGGGAAGGGGCGCTCGTTTTCAACAATCTCCTGCTTTCCGCCATTCTCGGCATCGTCTTCGTGGGCACCCTCTATCCGCTCGCCGTCGAAGCGGTGACGGGCGAAAAATTGTCGGTCGGGCCGCCCTATTTCAACGCTGCGACAGGTCCGCTGGCGCTGATCCTGGTTCTCGTCATGGGCGCGGGGCCGTTAATGCGCTGGCGGCGGGGCGAGGTGCGGGCGGTTGCAGGGCGCATGGCCGTGCCGCTGCTGCTTTCGGGCGCGGCACTGATCGCGTTTATCGTCACGAAGCCGGGCATCGGCTGGATGCCGCTGCTGGGCCTCGCGCTAGCCATCGGCATGGGCGCGGCGAGCCTCGCGCCCTTATGGGGCCGCAATCTCCGCCGCACGCCGCTTTTCACCTGGGGTATGGCGCTCTCGCATTTCGGCGTTGCGGTGGCGCTTGCCGGAATGGCGTCGGACAGCGCCTTTACCCGCGAGCGCCTTGTCGCAGTGCGGGAAGGGGAGGCGGTGACAGTCGGCCCGTTCAGCGCGGTGCTGGAAAGCGTCGAGCCCGTGGCCGGGCCGAACTGGACCGCGCTTCAGGGACGCATTTCGGCACGGCGCGGCAACGGGCAAACCTTCCTGCTGACGCCCGAAGCACGGACCTTCACCTCGCCCCCCACGGAAACGAGCGAGGCCGCGATTGCGACGCGGCTCGACGGTCAGCTCTATACCGTGCTCGGCAAGCGCAATCCTGACGGGCGCTGGCAATTGCGCCTGTGGTGGAAGCCGTTCGTCACCCTCATCTGGCTCGGCGGAGCGTTGATTGCATTTGGCGGCGCATTGTCGCTTGCCGGTCGGCTGAGGCGTGAAGGCAAAGCAGCGCGGCGGGAGGCGCTGGTATGAAGCGCCTGATCCTCTGGCTGCCGCTCGGCATATTCCTTCTTTTCGTCGCGCTCGTCGCATTCGGGCTCAATCGACCCGGCGAGAGCACGATCCGTTCGCAGATGATCGGCAAGGCGGTGCCGGAGTTCACCTTGCCCGCCGCGCTTGCCGGACGTCCGGGCCTCGCCAGCCGCGACCTCGCCACGGGCGCGCCGCGCATCGTCAATATCTTCGCCAGCTGGTGTGTGCCCTGCATCGCCGAGGCGCCGCAACTCATGGCCCTGAAAAGGCAAGGCATCCCCGTCGACGCCATCGCGATACGAGACCGGCCGGAGGACATTGCCGCCTTCCTCGCCAAATATGACGATCCCTATGAACGGATCGGCCTCGACGCGGACAGCCGGGTGCAGCTTGCCCTGGGATCGTCGGGGGTGCCGGAAACCTTCGTCATCGATGGAAAGGGCATCATCCGTCACCAGGTGATCGGCGGCATCGGCCCCCAGCAGCTGCGCGAACTGGTCGCGGCCTATGAGGCGGCACGATGAAGCGCCTTGCCGCCGCCCTGTTCCTCGCCGCAGCGATGCCGCTTTCCGCGCAGTCCGCGCTGCCGCCGGCCGATTATGCCAATACCGAACTGGCCGATCCCGCGCAGGAGGCCGAGGCCAAGGCGCTGATGGAGACACTGCGCTGCCTCGTCTGCCAGGGGCAGTCCATCGCGGATAGCGATGCCGACATGGCGGGCGACATGCGCGCTTTGGTCCGCCGCCGCATCGCGGCCGGGGAGCGTCCGGACGATATCCGTCAATGGCTGGTCGATCGTTACGGCAAATGGGTAAGCTACGCGCCGCCCGTCGCGCCTGTCACCTGGCCGCTTTGGGCCGCGCCCATTCTGCTGGTCGCCCTCGGCCTGCTTCTCGCCCGCGGGCGGTTCAGGAGGAGAGGGTGATGGGCTGGATCGCTTTTGCCCTGATCGGTGCTCTTCTCCTCGTCGCATTGCGCTGGATAGGGGGTGTGAGGGGCGCCGCCCTGCAACTCGCCGTCTCGGCGATATTGCTGGCTGGCGCGGGCTATGCCTGGCAGGGGCGGCCCGGCCTTCCTTCGGCGCCCGCAAAACCCGCCGCCGAGCGCGCGCCCGGGCCGACGCCGTTCACGATGGCGCGCAAGGAACTGTTCGGTCAGTTCAACGCCGACGCGGCCTGGCTCAACCTGTCGGAGGGCTATCGAGCGCGGGGCGATACGCGGGGCGCGGTCGACATCATCCGCAGCGGCCTCCGCAAGAATCCGAACAGCGCCGTTTTGTGGCTGGGCCTCGCCGATGCGCTTGTCGTCCATGGCGGCGGCATGGTGACGCCGGCGGCGCGCATGGCCTTCGAGCGGGCCGCCGCGCTCGCGCCCGATCATCCCGCGCTGCGCCTCTTCTACGGCATGGCCCTCGCCCGGAGCGGGCAGTTCGACGATGCGGAGAAGCAATGGCGCGCTTTATTGGCCGATTCGCCCGCCGACGCCCCATGGCGCCCCATGATCGAGCAGCAGCTGAAATTCGTGGCAGAAGCGCGGGCGATGCAGGCGCGCGGGCCGCAATAATCCGTCACCCCGGCGTGGGCCGGGGTGACGGACTTAAGTTCAGGCCGCTTCGAACGGCAGGTCGAGCGCTTCGGCGACCGCCTGGTGCCGGATCTTCCCGCCCGACACGTTGAGGCCGTTGGCGAGATGCGGATCGGCCTTCATCGCCGCTTCCGCGCCCATATTGGCGAGACGGAGGACGAAGGGCAGGGTCGCGTTGTTGAGCGCGAAGGCCGAGGTGCGGGCGACCGCGCCCGGCATGTTCGCGACGCAATAATGAATGACGCCGTCCACTTCGAAGACCGGATCTTCGTGCGTGGTCGGACGCGACGTTTCGATGCAGCCGCCCTGATCGATGGCGATGTCGACGATAACCGAACCGCGCTTCATCGTCTTCAGCATATCGCGGGTGACGAGCTTCGGCGCCGCGGCGCCTGGCACCAGCACCGCGCCGATCACCAGCTCGGCATTGGCCACAGCATTAGCGATGGCGGCCTTCGAAGCATAAGCCGTTTTGATCTGGCTGCCGAAATAGGTGTCGAGTTCGGCGAGACGGTCGTTCGAAATGTCGTAGATCGTCACATCGGCGCGCTGGCCCACGGCCATTTGCGCCGCGTTGAGCCCGGAAACGCCGCCGCCGAGAATCGCGACCTTGGCGGGCGCAACGCCCGGAACGCCGCCGAGCAGAACGCCCCGGCCGCCCTGTTCCTTTTCGAGATAATGGGCGCCGACCTGAACCGACATGCGCCCCGCGACTTCCGACATCGGCTTCAAGAGCGGAAGCGAGCGGTTGGGCGAGGTCACCGTTTCATAGGCGATGCAGGTCGCGCCGGACTTCATGAGGCCTTCGGCCTGCGGCTTGTCGGCGGCGAGGTGGAGATAGGTGAAGAGCACGTGCCGCGGCTCCAGCATCGCGATTTCGCTCTGCTGGGGCTCCTTCACCTTCACGATCATGTCCGACTGGGCGAAAACCTCCGCTGCCGTCGCGACGATGCGCGCGCCGACGTCGGTATAGGCCTTGTCGTCGAAATCGATGCCGAGTCCCGCCTTGGTCTCGACGATCACTTCGTGCCCCGCCGCCGTAAGCTCGGCGACGGACGCGGGCGTAAGGCCCACGCGATATTCGTTATTCTTGATTTCCTTCGGTACGCCGACGCGCATGTATCCGCTCCATTGGTGATTTTGCGGCGGACCTATAGCGGCGCTGAATCATTTTGTCGCCGTTGCGAACGACAATATGGCATGCTAAGCGCCCGCGCTCCTTGGCGGGGCCAGGGTCTCTGAAGGAATTTGAGGGCTTTAGCCTTTTTGAAATGACCGACGCTACGGCCCCATCGCTCCCCGCGGACAGCCCCGCGGGCGACAGCCACCACCACCCGCATCAGGGCAGCCTCGCCAAATTGGCGCTCGGCGCGATGGGAATCGTGTTCGGCGACATCGGCACCAGTCCGATCTACGCCTTCCGGGAAACCTTCGCCGGCCATCACCAGCTTGCTCCCGATGCGTTGCACATCGTCGGCGTGCTGAGCCTCATCTTCTGGTCGATGATGATCGTCGTCACGATCAAATATGTCGGCGTCATCATGCGCGCCGACAATAAGGGGGAGGGGGGCAGCCTTGCCCTGCTCGCCCTCATCAACCGCAAGGCCGAGCGGCGGAAGTGGACCGCCGGCATCATCATGCTCGGCGTCTTCGCCACCGCGCTCTTCTACGGCGACAGCATGATCACGCCCGCCGTGTCCGTGCTGTCCGCGGTCGAGGGGATCACGACCGTCGAATCGAGCTTCGCGCCCTTCGTGCTGCCCATCGCCGTCGGGATTCTCATCGGCCTGTTCGCGATACAGGCGCATGGCACCGCCCGGGTCGGCGCGCTTTTCGGGCCGGTCATGCTCGTCTACTTCCTGACGCTCGCGGTCCTTGGCGTATCGCATATCGTCGACCGGCCGGAAGTGATCCTCGAAACGCTCAACCCGTTCAACGCCCTGCAATTTTTCATGACGGACGGCTGGCGGGCTTTCCTTGCCCTAGGTTCGGTCGTGCTTGCCGTCACCGGGGCCGAAGCGCTCTATGCCGATATGGGCCATTTCGGCCGCAAGCCTATCGGCGTGTCCTGGCTGTTCTTCGTCATGCCCGCCCTGATGCTCAATTATATGGGGCAGGGGGCGATGATCCTCTCCATGGATCCCGCGCTTGCGGCGGAAACCGTGAAGAACCCCTTCTTCTTCCTCGCGCCCGAAAGCCTTCGCCTCCCCCTCGTCATCCTTGCGACGCTTGCCGCGATCATTGCGAGCCAGGCGGTGATTTCCGGCGCTTTCTCGGTCACGCAGCAGGCGATCCAGCTCGGCTTCATTCCGCGCCTTCGCATCCTTCACACCAGCGCCTCGACGGCCGGACAGATATACATTCCGACGATCAACTGGGCGCTGATGGTGATGGTGATCCTGCTCGTCCTCTTCTTCCAGACGTCGAGCAACCTGTCCGCGGCCTATGGCATCGCCGTCACCGGCGCGATGCTGATCGACACGTGCCTGCTGGCCGTCGTGCTCTTCTCGCTCTGGCAGTGGAAGCCGTGGTTCGCGGTACCGCTCCTCGCCATCTTCTTCATCGTGGATGGCGCCTATTTCGCGGCAAACCTCACCAAGGTGCCGGATGGCGGCTGGTTCCCGCTGCTCATCGGCCTCATCGCCTTCACGCTGCTGACCACCTGGGCGCGGGGGCGGCAGCTGATGCTGGAGCGGATGAAGGAAGCGTCGATCCCGACGTCGATCTTCATCAAGTCGGCCGCCAGCAGCGCAACCCGCGTGCCCGGCACGGCCGTGTTCATGACAACGTCGAAGGACGGCGTCCCGCATTCGCTGCTCCACAATCTGAAGCATAACAAGGTGCTGCACGAGCGTGTCATCCTGCTCACCGTCAGGATCGAGGACGTGCCCTATGTGCCCGACGAAAACCGCTTCGACCTGTCCGACCTTGGCAGCGGCCTCTATCGCCAGATCCTGCGCTACGGC
>DATDNN010000221.1:0-4897 GCA_036518255.1 Allosphingosinicella sp.
TCAACTTCCTGCGCCAGCTTATCGCCATGTACGGGGATTCGATGCAGAACATGGTGCCGCAATATCTTGAGGCGTCGCTCGAGGCGTTTCAGCGCAACCAGAGCCAGTTTCGGGATGCGATGGCGGGCGCGCTTTCGAGCGGTCCGTTCGCGGGAAGCCCGTTCGCCGAAATGGCCCGGCGCAACATGGAAATGTTTCAGGCCGCGATGCGGGGTGCCGCGCCTGCCGCCGCGCCCGCCAAGGCCGAGGGCGATACGAAGAGCGAGCTTGCGGACCTCAAGGCGCAACTCGCCGCGCTTCAGGAGAAGCTCGACAGGATGAGCTGAACGGGGGGAGGGCAGCCGTAGCCGCCCTCCTTCGAAAGCTTATTCCGGCTTCACGAACTTCATCGTCATGCGATCGCTTTCGCCGATCGCCACATATTTCTCGCGATCAACGTCCTTGAGCGCAAAGGTCGGCGGAAGCGTCCAGACGCCCTGCGGATGATCGGCCGTGTCCTTGGGATTGGCGTTCACGTTCGATTCCCCGGCGAAGCGGAAGCCGGCTTCCTCGGCGAGACGGCGGATCGTCGAAGGCTTGATGTAGCCGCTGGATTTCTCGCGCGCGGCGTCGGCATTTTCCGGCAGGCGGTGGTCGACGATGCCCAGGGTGCCGCCGGGCTTCAGCATCGCGAAGATCTGGCGGAAGGCCTCGGCGCTGTAATCCTGTCCGTCGCGCTGATAGCCCATGCGCCAATTGTGGACGTTGCGGAAGGTGAGAACGACATCGGCGCTGCCCGCCGGAACCGGCGTGCCCGCGCCGTCGAAGACCGGGAAGGTCGCGGTCTTGATCCCGCCATAAAGGGCCGGATTTGCCTCCATCAGCTTCTTGGTGCCGCCAAGGCCATTGTCCGGCGCCGCCGCGTAGAGGGTGCCGCCGCCCGAGGCGAGATAGGGCGCCAGGATTTCGGTATACCAGCCGCCGCCGGGCCAAATTTCCACGACGGTGTCCGAGGGCTTCACGCCGAAGAAGGTGAGCGTTTCGAGCGGATGGCGATAGGCGTCGCGCGCTGCGTTTGCGGGCTTGCGCGCGGGGCTCGCCACCGCGGACTTCAACGCATCGCCCGCCATTGCATGGCCTTCATGCTGTACGGCGGCGACGGCGCTGGCCGCACCGACGGCCAAGGCTGCGGACAAAAGGCTTCGCACGATGATCTGGCGCATTCAAAATCCCTCCCTAGATGTATGCGCAGGCAGTCATGCGGGAAGGGCGATGGGCGCGCAACATTTCTTATGGGTGGTATCGGGCGGGGGAGCCGCGATCGCGGCAGTCGCGGGGTTCGCCGAACATCGGCGGCAGCGGCGGAAGAATCTCGACAGCGTCGGCTGGATGCCGTGGAACTTCATTCAGGCGATGGCGGGCCTCATCGCCATCCTCGCCTTCGCTTATTCGCTTCACACCTAACTTTCCCGCCGAAGCAGGAACCCGGCGGCAGTGGAGGTTGCGTCTGGGCTCCTGCTTTCGCAGGAGCACGATCGCGAGCCTTAGAGACAGGCCTCGAGGAAGGGCTGGTCGAAGCCGAACTGCTTGGCCTTTTCGAGCGTATAGGGGCGAAGGCCCATGGCGCGATATTCGCCGATGATCTTCCCGTCCGGCGTTTCGTCCAGATATTCGAACTTGAACAATTCCTGGGTGACGATCACGTCGCCTTCCATGCCGATCACTTCGGTGATGTTGGTGGTGCGGCGGGTACCGTCGCGCAGGCGCTTCACCTGGACGATGAGGTCGACCGAATCCGCGATCTGGCGGGAAATTGCCTCCTTCGGCACCTTGATGTCGGACATCATCACCATGTTCTCCATACGCGCCAGCGCCTCACGGGGTGAGTTGGAGTGGAGCGTACACATGGATCCATCGTGGCCGGTGTTCATAGCCGCGAGCATGTCGAAACATTCAGGTCCGCGAATTTCGCCCAGGATGATGCGATCGGGGCGCATACGAAGCGCGTTCACGACAAGGTCGCGGATGGTGATCGCGCCCTGTCCTTCAAGGTTCGGCGGGCGGGTTTCGAGCGGCAGCCAGTGCGGCTGCTGCAAGCGGAGTTCGGCCGCGTCTTCGATGGTGATGACGCGCTCGCCCGGGTCGATCATTTTGGACAACGCATTGAGCATCGTCGTCTTACCCGAGCCCGTGCCGCCGGAAATGACGATGTTGAACCGGCTGGCGCCCGCGACCTTCAGGGCCGTCGCCATCTTGTCCGACATGGAGCCAAAGCCCTTCATCATGTCGAGCGTGATCGGCTTTTCCGAGAACTTACGGATGGAGATGGCGGTGCCGCGCAAGCTGAGCGGCGGCACGATTACGTTGACACGGCTGCCGTCGGGGAGGCGGGCGTCGGCGAGCGGCGTGGTCTGATCGACGCGGCGGCCGACCTTGTTCACAATGCGCTGGGCGATCTGGAACAGATGCTCCTCGTCGCGGAACTGGATCTGCGCGAGCTGCAGCTTGCCCTTCTTTTCGACGAAGGTCTGCTGCGGACCGTTCACCATGATATCGCTGATATCGGGATCGTTCAGCAGTTCTTCCAACGGCCCGAGGCCGAGAAGCTCGTCGACCAGCACCTTTTCCAGCGCGAACTGTTCGCGGCGATTGAGATTGATCTTCAGTTCGGCGAGCACCTCACCGATGATCGGGCGGAATTCCTCGGCCAGTTCGTCCTTCGACAGCATGGAGGCCGCTTCGGGATCGACACGTTCGAGGAGGCGGGGGAGAACCTGCTCCTTGATCTTGTGAACGGAGGCCTCGAAACCCTCGACCTTCGACGATCCCTGCTCGCCGGACCCCGCGACGCGGTCCTGAAGGCGCGACATGGCGTCGGACTTCTGCGCTGCGGCATCGGGCGTGTCGGAAAGGGGAGCGGCTTCAATCGGGGGAAACTGCTCGCTGGCGGTATCGGCCGGACGCACCGGCGCGCCGCCGCCCTTCATCGGGCCAGCAACACCGAAGGAGGGGCGCTGTCCGCCCGCTCCGCCTATTCCGCCCCGCCGTCCGAAAGCATTCATCTTGAGCCCGCTCATATCCGTTTCGGAGCGTTTATGGACGGAAATGGTAAACAGGCCGTGAAAGGACGTTTACGTGCTTCGGCGAAGGGCCGGAACCCAGTCGTTCCATTGATGCCGCTGGGCTCCGGCCTCCGCCGGAACACAATCAAGCTGAGGTCAGCCTTCGACGCCCGCCTTTTCGGCGAGGACGGTGAGGCCCTTGTGGTTCACTTCCGCGAAGCCGCCTTCAATGGCGATGCGCTCGGGCTCGCCGCCCGGCGTGCGGTGGATGAGGAGATCGCCGTTGCGGATCGTCGACATGAAGGGCGCGTGGCCGGCGAGCACGCCGAAATCGCCGTCGGTGCCCGGCACGACGACCATGTGCACGTCGTCCGAACGGACGAGCTTTTCGGGAGTGACGAGTTCGAAGTGAAGGTCAGCCATCTGTTCGATCCTTAGCCCCTCCCTTTTAAGGGAGGGGTTGGGGTGGGTTTGTCAGGGAAGGGCTCGGCTTCGCCTCGCACCCACCCCTTGATCCCCTCCCTTTAAAGGGAGGGGAGAAAGAGCATTAAGCCTCGGCGGCCAGCTTCTTGGCCTTTTCGACGGCTTCGTCGATGCCGCCGACCATGTAGAAAGCCTGTTCCGGCAGGTGGTCGTACTCGCCGTCGACGACCGCCTTGAAGCTGCGGATTGTGTCTTCCAGCGCGACGAACTTGCCCGGGATGCCGGTGAAGACTTCCGCGACGTGGAAGGGCTGCGACAGGAAGCGCTGGATCTTGCGGGCGCGGCTGACGGTGAGCTTATCTTCTTCGGAAAGCTCGTCCATGCCGAGGATCGCGATGATGTCCTGAAGCGCCTTGTACTTCTGCAGGATCGCCTGGACGCCGCGGGCCGTTTCATAATGTTCCTGGCCCACGACGCGCGGGTCGAGAACGCGGCTGTTGGAATCGAGCGGATCGACGGCCGGGAAGATGGCGAGCTCGGCGATCGCGCGGTTGAGCACGGTCGTCGCGTCGAGGTGGGCGAAGGAGGTTGCAGGCGCCGGATCGGTCAAGTCGTCGGCGGGCACGTAAACGGCCTGCACCGAGGTGATCGAGCCCTTGTTGGTCGAGGTGATGCGCTCCTGAAGCTGGCCCATGTCGGTGGACAGGGTCGGCTGGTAGCCCACGGCCGAAGGAATACGGCCGAGCAGCGCCGACACTTCCGCGCCCGCCTGGGTGAAGCGGAAGATGTTGTCGACGAAGAAGAGCACGTCCTGGCCTTCCTGGTCGCGGAAATATTCGGCGATGGTGAGGCCGGAGAGGGCGACGCGCGCACGGGCGCCCGGCGGCTCGTTCATCTGGCCATAGACCAGCGCCACCTTCGAGCCTTCCGAAATGGCGTTGCCGTCCGCGTCCTTGGCGATAACGCCCGCGTCGAGGAATTCGTGATAGAGGTCGTTGCCTTCGCGGGTGCGTTCACCGACGCCCGCGAAAACCGAGGTGCCGCCATGGCCCTTCGCGATGTTGTTGATGAGCTCCTGGATGAGCACGGTCTTGCCGACGCCCGCGCCGCCGAACAGGCCGATCTTGCCGCCCTTTGCGTAGGGAGCGAGAAGGTCGATGACCTTGATGCCGGTGACGAGGATGCTCGTTTCGGTCGACTGGTCGACGAAGAGCGGGGCTTCGGCGTGGATCGGGGCGGAGAGGTCCGAACCGATCGGGCCGCGCTCGTCGATCGGCTGGCCGACGACGTTCATGATGCGGCCGAGCGTGCGCGGGCCGACCGGAACGCGGATCTCGGAGCCGGTCGAGCGGACTTCCTGACCGCGGGTGAGGCCGTCGGTCGTGTCCATCGCAATGGTGCGGACTACGTCTTCGCCGAGGTGCTGCGCGACC
>DATDNN010000222.1:0-4334 GCA_036518255.1 Allosphingosinicella sp.
CTATTTCGAGCTCAAGGACGGCGGCTATCTCGACACCGGAACCTATAAATGGGATCAGCCCGCCCAATCCGCTTACCGGACCTATGCGGGCAATGGCTACAGCCCCGCCGGATCGGGACGCGATCCCATTACCTATCTGTCCTACGAAAATGGCGAATCCATCCATGCCAAGGGCAAATATGTGATCGACACGGGCGCGGGCGGCACGATCATCTGGCTGCTCAATTACGGCTATACCTATACTCGTCCCGACGGAAAGCGCGGCACCAATACGCTGCTCGCCGATGTCAAATGCGCCTTCCTGCAGCGCAACTGCCCAGGGCCGATGACACCATAAAGAAGGCCTTACGTTCGCCTTGTTGAACCGTCCCCTCTTAAGAGGGGGCGGTTTGTTCTTACCCGCACCATCGGGACCGATGCGATACCAGCAGGTTCGCTTCCCGATCGCGTTCCATGTGCAGGCGCAATCATTCCAAAAAGGATGCCTCGTCGACGCAACTGCCACTTTCGTCGACGGGAAATCGACAGCGGATGTCAGATGTACGAAGCTCGACGTCGAGTCATCGTTGGGGGAGCGCAATGATGCGGGGCAGCTCTTTTCCATCTTACCGCTGCCCGCCGCCCGCTCTCTGACGGCCAATCCAATCGGTTCACCCCACTGGACCGTTCCTTCATTAGAGGGGACGGTTCTTTTTTGTTTGAAAGCATCGGCCAGTGAGAAAGTGTGACCGGCCATAGGGGGAGGGGCCGGCCCCGTTTTGAGGCTCTTGCCCCTCCCTGTTCAGTCCACCCCACTGAACCGTTCCCCACTCGGAACGCCCATTCATTCGCCGAAAATCGCGCAATGTAAAGAATTTATCACGGCTTCCACGGCTCGGTTCCGCTTGCGTGCCGTAAGGAACCATATCGCACGTTGGAGTGAGGCCGACCTTCCGGCTATAGGCGGATCAAGGAAAGGACTTCGCCCATGAACGAGATGACCAGGATCGCCGCCCAGCCGGATTATTCCGAAACCGCCGTGCGGCTGTTGAAGCGGGAACCCGCCTTGTTCATCGGCGGCGAATGGATTTCCTCCTCGCATGGCAAGCGCCTGCCCGTCGTCGATCCCTCGACCGGGCGGCAGATCGCCGAGATCGTCGATGCGTCCAACGCCGATATCGACCGCGCCGTCGCCGCCGCGCGCACTGCCTTCGACGACGGGCGCTGGACCGGCCTTGCCCCTTATGCCCGCGCGCGCCTCATTGAGCGGTTGGCCGATCTCCTCGAAGAGCATACGGGGGAGCTGGCCGAGCTGGAATCGATCGACAACGGCAAACCGATGAGCCTGTCGGGCGGTTACGATCTGCCGCGCTGCGTCGCCACCCTCCGCTATATGGCGGGCTGGGCGACGAAGCTCGCCGGGCAGACGATCGAGCCCGCCATGCACCCCACCGGCACCTTCCATTCCTATGTCCGGCGCGAGCCCATCGGGGTGTGCGCGCAGATCGTGCCGTGGAACTATCCGCTGATGATGGCGGTGCAGAAGGTCGCCGTCGCGCTCGCCGCCGGCTGCACCATCGTTCTGAAGCCCGCCGAGCAGACCTCGCTCACCGTCCTCCGCCTCGCCGATCTCGTCGCGCAAAGCGGCATTCCGGCGGGCGTGCTCAACGTCGTGACCGGCCTTGGCGAGACGGCGGGCGACCGGCTGGTGCGCCACCCTGACGTGGACAAGATTGCCTTCACCGGCTCGACCGAAGTCGGCAAGATCATCAACCGCGCCGCCACCGATACGCTGAAGCGCGTGACGCTGGAACTGGGCGGCAAATCGCCGGTCATCGTGCTGCCGGACGTGGACATCGCCGCCACCGCCGCTGGCGCCGCGCGCTCCATCTTCGCCAATGCGGGCCAGGTCTGCATCGCCGGTTCGCGCCTTTATGCGCACAAGGACGTGTTCGACCGCCTGCTCGAAGCGGTAGCGGACAATGCGAAGGACTGGAAGGTCGGCCCCAGCCTCGCGCCCGATACGAAGATGGGGCCGCTCGTTTCGGCCGAGCAGCATGAACGGGTGCTCGGCTATATCGATTCCGGCCGGAAGGCGGGCGCCTCCGTCCTCACCGGCGGCGAGGCACTGGCCGGGCCGCAGGGCACGGAAGGCTATTTCGTCAGCCCCACCGTCCTCGTTGACGTAAAGCCCGACATGAAGGTGGTGCGGGAGGAGATTTTCGGCCCCGTCCTCGTCGCCCAGCGCTTCGACGATCTCGAAGAGGTCGCACGGGCCGCCAACGACACGCCCTACGGCCTCGCCGCCAGCGTCTGGACCCGCGACATTTCCGCGATGCACAGGCTCACCGCGAAGATCAAGGCAGGCATGGTCTGGGGCAATTGCTCGTCCGGCGCCGACGTCGCGCTCCCCTTCGGCGGCTACAAGCAATCCGGCTTCGGCCGCGAAAATGGCAGCCAGGGCATCGAGGCCTATCTGGAGACGAAGACGGTTTCGATCATGCTGTGATCGCCGTGCCCGGCGATGTCAGCACGGCATCGATCCGCCGCGCCATTGCGATGTCGAGGGCGGTGACGCCGCCCGCATCGTGGGTGGTGAGAAGGATGGCGACGCGGTTCCAGCAATTGGACCAGTCGGGATGATGGTCCATCGCCTCGGCGATCGCGGCCACCCGCGTCATGAAGGCAAAGGCTTGCGCAAAATCGGGGAAGGCGAAATCGCGCGCAATGCCCTGCCGCGCCGCATCGAAGGTCCAGCCCGGCAAGTCCGCCAGCGCCGCCGCAAGCGCCGCATCGTCCAGTATCGCCGTCATCTCCGTCTCCTCATCCTTCGGCCGCGAGGTCGGGCAGGTCCGCCACCTCCGCGCATACGGCCATGAAATCCTCGCGCTCCAGGATGCCGAGCATATCCTCGAACCGCTCGACCACGAAATAAAGCGGCTGCATCGCATCGTTGCGATAGGGGGTGCGGATCGCCGTGCGCAGATCGAACGGGCGGCGGACGGGGATCGGGCTTTCCACCGCCCGCCGCGCTTCGCCGAAACTCGACAGCAGCCCAGCGCCGTGGATGCGCAGGCCTCCCGCCGCGCCGCGCGTCAGACCGAATTCCACCGTGTACCAGTAAAGCCGCCCCAGGCGGTGCAGCACGCCCCGGTCGATGGCGCACAGGCCGAGTTCGCCCAGCGCCTGCATGAAATCCGCGACGGCGGGCTGCGCGAGCAGCGGCACATGGCCGAACAAATCGTGGAAGATGTCGGGCTCCTCCAGATAATCGAGTTCGTGCCTCCGCCGGATGAAATTGCCGGCCGGGAAGCGCCGCTCGCTCAAATGCCGGAAGAAGACGTCGTCCGGCACCAGGCCCGGCACCGCGACGACCTGCCAGCCGGTGCGCGCGGATAGCCGCTCATTGAGTTCCTGGAGGCGCGGAATGCCGGGCCGGGACAGGCGCAGCACATCGAGCGACTGGTGGAAGGCGTCGACCGCCCGGCCGGCGAGCAGCCGCTGCTGCCGCGCGAACAATATGTCCCACACCGCATGGTCTTCCGCATCATAGGCGTCCCAATGCTGCGGCACCGTCCAGTCCGCCGCCGCGCCGGGCGGAGGGCTGGGCGATGCCGCCGCGCCATGCCGTTCCTTGAGGCTGATCTGCATGTTCTTCTCCCAAAACAAAAACCCCGCCGGGAGGACCGGGCGGGGTTCGAAAAAACGTCTCCGATTAAGAGGTGCGTCAGTCCGTCTCCGCCCAAAGCGGACGATAATAAGTGACACGATAAAGGGCGGCGGCGGCATGCGCGCGGACGGCCGGGCCGAAGCCCGTCAGCGCTGCGTCGAGGATGCCATTGCCGTTCATGGGCGCGATCATCGGCGCGAAGGCGGCCCGGGTCAAGAGCGGCACCGGCGCGGCGCTAGACTTCGATCCGCGCGGAAATCCGCCGCCCGCCCGAAATCCCTTCCCGCCGCCGCACCTCGGCCTTGAGCGGCAGGAGGAAGCCGCCGCTCTCCTTGTGCGGAAAGAGGGAGGTCTGCCAGCTTGTGGTTCCAATCGTGGCGGTGACGCGGATCGATCCGAAGCCGCCGGTGCGGCCGAGCGCGGCATAACGTATCTCCGCCGCCACCGGGCCTTCGATGGTCAGGAAATGCCAGCCCGAGGCGGCGCCCTCCTGCGGCCGCCACTGCCAGACCTTGCCGGTTACGGCGAACGTCTCCGGCTCCGGCACGTCACTCCTTCTCGCACCGGCCATAATCGGGCTCCCGCTCTTCTTTCGCGGCGCGGCGGTCTTCCTTGCCGACGCATTCCTCATATTCGCGGATCTTACGGCCGCGTTTTTCGTCGGCTTCGGACTGGCTGGTGGTGA
>DATDNN010000223.1:0-8228 GCA_036518255.1 Allosphingosinicella sp.
ATCGGGTGGCCGAGGATCTGGCGCTCCATCGCGGCCCCTATGCCGGCCTCGTCCACGACCGGATGACCGAGCGGACAAACGAGCCACTGAACGGTTTCCTCTTCATCGGCGCGGAAACCATCGCCTATATGCTGATCGGCATGCTCGGCCTCAGGAGCGGCTTTCTCACCGGCGCGTGGGACAGGCGCCGCGACCGGCAGGTCGCCTTCTGGGGCATCGTGCTTGGCGGCGCGGGCTTCGCGGCGCTCGCCTGGGCGGTTCTCGCCTCCGGTTTCGACAGCGCGGTGGTGGCGGCCGCGGAATTCAGCGGCACGGAACTGCCGCGTCTCCTGATGATCCCCGGCTATGCCGCGCTCGTCATCCTGCTCACCGCCAAGGGCGGCTGGCTCGTCGATCGCATCGCGGCGGCGGGGCGGGCGGCCTTCACCAATTATCTCGGCACCAGCATCCTCCTGACCGCGCTCTTCTACGGCCATGGCTTCGGCCTTTACGGTCGCCTCGAGCGGTGGCAGCTCTATCCGATCGTCTTCGCCGCCTGGGCGCTGATGCTCTCATGGTCCAAACCCTGGCTCGACCGCTTCCGCTACGGCCCGTTCGAATGGCTGTGGCGCAGCCTCGCCCGCTGGCAGATGCAGCCGATGCGACGGCGCCTCACCCCTTCGTCATTGCGAGCATAGCGAAGCAATCCAGGGGCAGAGAGCGCGCACCCGGCGCCCCTCGCAACGCGCGGGTTCAGATCCGCCCGAATTCCTGGTTATTGGCAGCGCGGCCGAAGGCGGGGCGGCGCTGGGCGAGCGGGTTCATCTCGCGTGCGAACAATTCCATGGTGCGGTTATAGGTCGCGCGGAGCTGGACCACGGTCGGCAGCAATTCGTCGGGGAAAAGGCGGCTTTCCACCGCGCGGCGCCCGGCGAATTCGATGGTTTCGGCAAGCTCGCCCAGCGGCTCCGCCCCGAACTGCCGCGCCTCGGTCTTCAGCGTGTGCGCGGGCAGGACGAGCGCCGCGGCGTCGCGCCGGTGCATGCCGTCCTCGATTCGCGCCACGGCCTTTTCGCCGTCTTCCTGGAAATAGCCGAGGATTCGGACGAAATTCGCGCCCAGTTCCGTGCGGGTGCGCGAGAAATAAGCCCAATCGACAATGGCTTCGCTCTCGCCGTCCAACTTACCCGTCCCCCTTGGTCTGCCCACTCCCTACCGGATTAGGCGGCATTCGGTAAACAGCCGGTTACGCAAATGTCACAAGGAAAGTGCCGGGCTCCGCTTCGGTCAGCGTCCAGCCGCGTTCGGCGCAGAGGGCGGCGACTTCCTTTGGCGCGACCGGATCGTCGGCCAGCAGCCGGACCTGCCCCGCCCCGCCCATCTCCCGCGCCGCCCGGGCAAGCCGCATCACCGGCCAGGGGCAGAGCATGCCCCGCGCGTCGACGAGGCGCGGCGCGGCGCTCACGATCCGAACGGATTCTTGGGCGCGCGGGCGTGGAGCCGCACCGGCACCGCGCCGAAGCCCAGCTCCTTGCGGATGCCGTTCACCAGATAGCGTTTGTAGCTTTCCGGCAATTCATCCACGCGCGTGCCGAACAGCACAAAGCTCGGCGGGCGGACATTGACCTGGGTGATATAGCGCAGCTTGATCCTTTTGCCGCCGGGCGCGGGCGGCGGATTGCGTTCGATCGCCGCCTCGAACCAGCGGTTGAGCTCGCCCGTCGATACCCGGCGCGACCAGGCCTCGCGCACTTCGAAAGCGGCGGCGAGAAGCTGGTCGATGCCCTTGCCCGTCCGCGCCGAGACCGCGATCAGCGGCACGCCGCGCACCTGCGACAGGCCTTCTTCCAGCGCCGCGCGAATGCCCTGGAACAGGCTCGAATGATTGTCCGCCACGTCCCATTTGTTGATGGCGATGACGAGCGCGCGGCCTTCCTGCAGGACATTGTCCGCGATGCGCAGATCCTGCGCCTCGAGGCCCAGCGTGCCGTCGAGCAGCAAGACGACCACCTCGGCGAAATCCACCGCGCGGCGGGCGTCGGCGACCGACAGTTTCTCGAGCTTGTCCTGCACCCGCGCCTTCTTGCGCATGCCGGCGGTGTCGATCAGGCGGACCGGCCGGACATTGCCCTCCGGATCCTTCCACTCCCAGTCGATGGCGATGGAATCGCGGGTGATCCCGGCTTCCGGCCCGGTGATCAGCCGCTCCTGTTCGAGGATGCGGTTGATGAGCGTCGACTTGCCCGCATTGGGGCGGCCGACGATGGCGAGCTTCAGCGGCCGGTCCGCCTCCTCGCCTTCCTCCTCGTCGAAGGCATCCTCCTCCCGCTCGATATAAGGGGCGAGCTGTTCGTAAAGGTCGGCCACGCCCTCGCCATGTTCGGCGCTGATCGCGATCGGCTCGCCAAGGCCGAGCGCATAGGCTTCGAGGATGCCGCCTTCCCCCGCGCGCCCCTCCGCCTTGTTGGCGGCAAGGACGACGGGCGTCGTCTCGCTGCGCAGCCAGCGCGCGATTTCCTCGTCCAATGGCGTGATCCCGGCGCGCGCATCGACGATGAAGAGGGCCGCGTCCGCTTCGCGCACCGCAGCCACCGTCTGCGCGCGCATGCGGCCGGGCAGCGTTTCGGGATCTTCATCCTCGAAACCCGCCGTATCGATGATGCGGAATTCGGTGCCGAGCAGGGTCGCATTGCCCTCCCGCCGGTCGCGCGTCACGCCCGGCCGGTCGTCGACAAGCGCGAGCTTCTTGCCAACCAGGCGGTTGAACAGGGTGGATTTGCCGACGTTCGGGCGCCCGACGATGGCGATAGTGGGCATTCTGGGCATGGCCCCGCCCTGCCCGAGGTAGGGGCGACATTCAAGTGCTGGCACCCAGTGCTCCTGCGAAAGCAGGAGCCCAGAGTGGGAGATTTGCGCCATGGGCTCCTGCTTTCGCAGGAGCACGGGTCAGAGCGGCCTTACCGCCAGGCGGTCAGCTTCCCGTCGTCGTGCAGGACGTAGAGCGTGCCGCCCGCGACGACCAGTGGCAAGGACACCGGCATCTTGGTATTCACCGTCGACTGGATCGCGCCGTCGAGCGGCGAGACATTGCTGATCTGCCCTTCCGAACTCGCGACGATCAGGCGGTCGCCGGCCAGAACGGGGCCGACCCAGCTGATCGGGCCCTTCTTGTCCTTTTCGTCCTTGTAGCGCGGAAGCTGCGTCATCCAGCGCACCCGCCCCGAATCCTTGGCGATGCAGAGGAGCTGGGCGTCGTCGGTCACGACATAGATCCAGTCGCCCGCGACCCAGGGCGTCGAAATGCCCGCAATGTTGATTTCCCACAGGCGCTGGCCGCTGGCGAGTTCGATGGCGACCATGCGGCCGCCCTGGCCGACGGCATAGACGCGGCCATTGTCGATCACCGGATCGGCGTCAACGTCGGAAAGGTTGGTGACGGCGGTCGAAATGCTGGTGCGGGTCAGCGCGTCGCCCCACACCGGCTGGCCGTTTTCATAGCGGAAGGCGGTGAGTTCGCCGGACGAGAAGCCCGCGACGATCGTGCCGTTGCCGGCCGCCGGGGCCGCGACGCCGAACACGCCCGCCTGCTCCAGCGATCCCGCGCCCTGCCAGCGCAGCGTTCCGTCCGCCGTGTTGAGCGCGAACAGCTGATTGTCCTGGCTCAGCACATAGGCGCTGTCATAGGCGATGGTCGGGGCGCCGCGCAGGGGGCCGCCCGGCCGCGCCTTCCAGATCTGCTTGCCCGTCGCCGCGTCGAAGGCGACGACATCGCCGATGCCGTTCGTCGCATAGACGCGGCCATTGTCGAAGCTCACGCCGCCGCCGAACACGGCGCCGCTATTGCCGGTATTCTCACCGGTCCAGAAGCTCTTGCCGCCGCTCACTTCGCCGACCTTGGCGCGCCAGCGTTCGGCGCCGCTCGCGGCGTCGAGCGCGCGAAGGGTAGCATTGGTGTCGATCACATACAGCGTGCCGCCCGCCACCACGGGCGCCGCGGCAAGGCGGGTGCGCGACGTGCTGCCCGCAATCTCCGCCGTCCATGCCTTGCCGATGCTGGTGGGAAGGACGACATTGCCCAGCGCCTTGGTCGCGCTGCCGCCCGGCTGCGCCCAATCCGTATTGGCGATGGGCGCCGGCAGCGTCACGGGCACAGAAGCGAGAACCGGATCGACAGCGATGCCGCTTTCGGAGGTGAGCACCGGAATGCGCTCGCCGATGGTGGGCGTGACCGGCCCCTTCTTGCCCTTGCCAAGCGCGCCGCAGCCGCCGAGGATGCTGGCGGCGGCGAGGATGATAACCAGTCGCTTCATTATTGCGCGTCCTTCGTCGCGGCGGCGCCGCCAGTTTCGGTGTCCGGCACGGCGTCGATGCCCAGCGATCCCGCCATCTGCACGGCGCGCGAGCGGACCGTGTCGGGCAATTGCGCGTCCTTCGCCATCGCCGCGAAGATCGGTCCCGCAAGCTGGGGCTTGCCCTGCTTCATATAGGCGATGGCGACCATCTCGCCCGCGCTGCCGAACCAGGGGTTGCCGGCGACGGCGAGGCCCTTCAATCGGTCGATCACGGCCTGCGGCTGCAATTTTTCATATTCGGCGGCGGTCTGGCGGATCAGCGCCAGCTGCCGGTAGGGCTCGGCGAAATCGTCATTCTCGGCGACCGCCTTGAAACCCTTTATGGCCTCGGCATCCCTGCCTTCGCCCAGCGCGATATCGGCCTTGGTGAGAAGGGCGGCGGCCTGATAGCCGGGGGTGCCTTCCTTGGCGAGCGTGTCGAGCCGCGGCCCGACTTCCTTCACCTTGTTCACCTGAAGATCATCGAAGATCGCATTCAGCTGCTCGGCCTGCTCCCCGGCCTTCTTCTCCTGCCGGTGCTGCCAGTAGAGGACGCCCGCCAGCAGCAGGAGCAGCAGGACAGCGCCCGCCACCAGCGACTTGCCGTAACGCTGCCAATATCCGGTCAGCTGGGCGCGGCGAAGCTCCTCGTCCACCTCGCGGTAGAAAGCTTCATTGTCTGCGGGCTTGATCGCCAAGAATCGTCTCCATTGCTGGCAAGGGTCTGCCGCGCCGAACCTAACTGCCCCCTGAACGGAAGGGCAGCGGGCCTGCGGGCACCCCCTCTATACGTGCAGCCTCTCTATAAGGCGCGCGCGTCAAACGGAAGAGCCTTCACCCTTTCGGGCGGTAGATCTGCTCTTCGGTGGGGAAGGCGCGGGCGCGGACCTCGGCCGCATAAGCGGCGGCGGCATCGCCGATGCGGGCGGCAAGATCGTCATATTTCTTCACGAAACGCGCATTGCGCTCGAACATGCCGAGCATGTCGTCGATCACCAGCACCTGGCCGTCGCATTGCGCCGACGCGCCGATGCCGATGGTGGGACAGACCACCGCCTTCGTCGCCTCGACCGCGATTTCCTCCATCACGCCTTCCAGCACCAGCGCGAAGCAGCCCGCTTCGGCGACCGCGCGGGCATCGGCCAGGATCTTCGCCGCCTCGGCCTCGCTCTTGCCCCGCGCGCCATAGCCGCCGAGCGCATTCACCGCCTGGGGGGTAAGGCCGACATGGCCGATCACCGGAATGCCGCGCCGGACGAGGAAGGCGACGGTTTCCGCCATCGCTTCGCCCCCTTCGAGCTTCACCGCCGCCGCGCCGGTTTCCTTCAGGATTCGCGATGCGCTGCGGAACGCCTGCTCGGGGCTTTCCTCATAGGAACCGAACGGCATGTCGATCGCCACTACCGAATGCCAGGAACCCCGCACCACGGCCGCACCATGCGCGCACATCATGTCGAGCGTCACCGGCACGGTGGAGGGCAAGCCGTAAATCACCTGCCCCAGGCTGTCGCCGACCAGCAGCATGTCGCAATGCGGATCGAGCAGCTGCGCCATGCGCGCCGTATAGGCCGTCAGCATCACGATGGGCTCCCCGCCCTTCATCGCCTGTATCTTCGGCACGGTCAGCCGCTTCATCGGCGCTGGCGTGGGATTGGCGCGGCTGGTCGCGGTGTCGAGCGTGTAGGTGGTGGACATGACTCCTTCTAGCGTCATCCAACCGGACTCACCAGCGGCCGCTACTTTGGTGCCGCGCCCTTCCCCGATGCTTGCGGCGCTAGCATGAAACTCAGACCTGTATTTGCTGCGTCACGACGGCGTGCTGCCAAAACCGGCCTGCCTCATCCCGCCCGCAGCGCCGCCGCATAAATCTCCGGCTTGAACCCCGCGATATGCCGGGTGCCGAGGTCGAGGATCGGCCGCTTGATCATCGAGGGCTGGGCCAGCATCAGGCGGATTGCCTTTTCCGCATCGAGATCGGCCTTATCCGCATCGGGCAGCTTCCGGAACGTCGTGCCGGCGCGATTGAGCACTGCCTCCCAGCCGAGCTCTTCCACCCATTGCCGGAGCTTCCCCTCGTCAGCGCCCGCGACCTTATAGTCATGGAAGGCGTAAGCCGCGCCCCTGGCATCCAGCCACGCCCGCGCCTTCTTCACCGTGTCGCAATTCTTGATGCCGTAAAGCGTCAGCACTTCATCCCCCGATCGTCTTGCCGAAACGCAGGCTCGTCCGTTCATAACCGAGCCGCTCATAGAAACGGTGCGCGTCTGTCAGCCGTTCGTTGCTCGTCACCTCGATCAATGTACAGCCGAGCGCCGCGAGGCGCGTTTCCAGAGCGCCGACCAGCCGCGCCCCGATGCCCCTGGAGCGCCGCGCCGCCGTCACCACCAGCATGGAGATGCGGCCGACCATCGTGTCGCGGTGCAGCACCGGCATCAGGTTCCAGGTGAGGCAGCCAATGACCGCGCCATCCTCGTCCGCCACGAGTGGCGGCTGTCCGAGACGGGTCGAAAGCGCGATCCGCTCCGCCACTTGGCCGGGCGTGGCGGCAAAGCCGAGTTCCGCGATCAGCGCCGCGATTGCCCCGGCATCCTCCGCTCGCGCCTCGCGAATTGCCGGCGCCACGCCCTCATTCCCACTCGATCGTGCCGGGCGGCTTCGAAGTATAGTCGTAAACCACCCGGTTGATGCCCTTCACCTCGTTGATAATGCGGGTGGCGACCCGGCTAAGGAAGGCGGCGTCGAACGGGTAGATGTCGGCCGTCATGCCGTCGCTCGAGGTGACTGCGCGCAGCGCGCAGACGCTGTCATAGGTGCGGTAATCGCCCATCACGCCGACCGTTCGCACGGGGAGCAGCACCGCGAAGGCCTGCCAGATCGCGTCATAAAGGCCCGCATTGCGGATTTCTTCCAGATAGACGGCGTCCGCCTTGCGGAGGATGTCGCACCGCTCCTTCGTCACCTCGCCCGGAATGCGGATGGCAAGGCCCGGCCCCGGGAAGGGGTGGCGGCCGACGAATATCTCCGGCAGCCCCAGCTCGCGGCCCAGTTCGCGCACCTCGTCCTTGAACAGCTCCCGCAAGGGCTCGACCAGCTTCATGTTCATGCGCTCGGGCAGACCGCCGACATTGTGGTGGCTCTTGATCGTGACCGAGGGGCCGCCGGTGAAGCTGACGCTTTCGATCACATCGGGATAGAGCGTGCCCTGAGCCAGGAAATCGGCGCCGCCGATCTTCCGCGCCTCTTCCTCGAACACGTCGATGAAGGTCTTGCCGATGAACTTGCGCTTGGCTTCCGGATCGGTGACGCCCGCAAGGCCGGAGAGGAACAATTCCTCCGCATCCACATGGACGAGCGGAATGTTGTAGGCGCCCCGGAACAGGCTCACCACCTGTTCGGCCTCGCCCTGTCGCATCAGCCCATGATCGACGAACACGCAGGTCAATTGGTCGCCGATCGCCTCGTGGAGCAGCACCGCCGCCACCGCGCTGTCGTCGCCGCCGGAGAGGCCGCAGACGACCCGGCCCTTGCCGACCTGCGCGCGAATTTCCTCGATCTTGGTCGCGCGGAACTCCGCCATCGTCCAATCACCCGCAAGGCCGCAGACATGGCGCACAAAATTGGCGAGCAGCTTGCCACCGTCCGGCGTGTGCACCACCTCGGGATGAAACATCAGGCTGAAGAAGCGGCGATCTTCATCGGTGGCGATCGCATAGGGAGCGCCTTCGGAACTGGCGACCACCTTGAAGCCCTCCGGCAGCTCCTCGACCCGATCGCCATGGCTCATCCAGACCTGATGCGTCTCGCCGACTTTCCAGAGCCCGTCGAACAGCACGGAATCCGCAACGACATCGATAAAAGCGCGCCCGAATTCGCGATTGTCGGACGGCGCCACCCGGCCGCCCAACTGGTGCGCCATCG
>DATDNN010000224.1:0-2695 GCA_036518255.1 Allosphingosinicella sp.
CCATGCACTGGAAGGCCTGGGCTTTTCGGGCGTCAACGACGTCCGTCAGGGCAAGATGATCGAACTTGACGTGGCGGACAGCGTCAGCGATGCCAATATCGAAAATATGTGCAGGAAATTGCTCGCCAATACGGTGATCGAGAATTTCCGCATCGAACGCCAGGCGGCCTGAAGGAGCCCTTAGCTGATGAAAAGCGCCGTCATCGTCTTCCCGGGCTCCAATTGCGATCGCGACCTCGCGGTGGCCCTTCGCGAGATCAGCGGCACTCCGCCGGTCATGGTGTGGCACAAGGAAACGAGCCTGCCCGACGGCCTCGATCTCATCGCCATTCCGGGCGGTTTTTCCTACGGCGAGTATCTCCGCTCCGGCGCGATGGCGGCGCAGTCGCCGGTCATGCGGGCGGTGAAAGAAGCGGCAGGCCGGGGCGTATCCGTGCTCGGCGTGTGCAACGGCTTCCAGATCCTGACGGAAGCCGGGATGCTGCCCGGCGCGCTGATGCGCAATGCCAATCTCTCCTTCGTCTGCCGCGACGTGGAACTGAAGGTGGAAAACAGCCAGTCGGCCTTCACCAGCCGCTATGAATCGGGCGAGGACATCGTGATCCCGGTCGCCCATCACGACGGCAATTACACGGCTGACGAGGCAACCCTCGACCGGCTGGAAGGCGAAGGCCGGGTGGCCTTCCGCTATACCTCGCCCGTCAACGGATCGGCCCGCAACATCGCGGGCATCATCAACGAGGCCGGCAACGTGCTCGGCATGATGCCGCACCCCGAACGCATGATCGAGGCCGCGCACGGGCGCACGGACGGCAGGCGCCTGTTCGAAGGCCTGATGGAAGCCCTTGGCTGAACCCGCCCCCCGGCGTGCGGCGGAAAGTTGCGCGACCTGCCCGGTTCGGGACAGCGCCGTTTGCGCCGCGCTTGACGAACGGGAACTCGCCGAATTGTCCCGCATCGGCCGCACCCGTACTTTCGCGCGCGGCGAAACCATCTTCCATGCCGGTGATGACAATTATGCCTGCGGTACGCTGATCAACGGCGCCGCCAAATTGTCGTCCATCGACGGCGATGGGGTGGAGCGCATCCTCGCCCTCATCCATCCGGCGGGTTTCCTGGGCCAGCTTTTCGCCGCCACCAGCTATCATGAAGTGACGGCACTGACCGAAAGCACGCTCTGCCTCTTTCCCCGCGCGGATTTCGAGCGGCTGATGGCCGACCATCCCGCCCTCACCCGCTCGATCCTGGAGCGGACGCTGGCGGAGCTCGATGCCTCGCGCGCGCTGACCGGCCTTATCGGGCGCCGCGACGTGAAGGCGCGGCTCGCTGGCCTCATCCTCGCCTTTTCGCGCGCGGCGGATGCTTCCCCCTGCGGCAACGCGAAGTCGTTCGAACTGCCCCTTTCGCGGGAGGAGATGGCGAGCCTCATCGGGACGACGATCGAAACCGTAAGCCGCCGCATGACCGAAATGGAGCAGGGCGGCATCATCGAACGC
The DNA here is from genome assembly GCA_036518255.1 of Allosphingosinicella sp. GTDB lineage: Bacteria > Pseudomonadota > Alphaproteobacteria > Sphingomonadales > Sphingomonadaceae > Allosphingosinicella. Next base: position 1,497 of record DATDNN010000224.1, read on the forward strand.
CACGGCCTGCGCGGGCTCGTCATCCGCGACTTGCCCGCGCTTTCCGCCTTGGGACACTAAGCCCCGCTTACAGCGTCGCCTTGATCACCGCGAAAACGAAGGCGAGGCTGACGATCAGGCCGGGAAGGACCAGTATCTGCGCCAGCGCCTGCCCTGCGGTGAGCTTGCCCGTCAGGCATTCCACGCCCTCTTCCAGAAATTCGGTCCAGCTTTGCTTGCGAAGACCGTCCTTTGGTTGGATGCGGGCCCAGAGGCCAGGGGTGACGAACAACGAAGCAATCCCAACCATGAAGATCGCCGCTGGCAGGACGAGATCCGGCCCCATGAAGGTCGCGCACAGCACACCCGCGAAGGTAAGATAGGCGCCCGCGGTTATCGCATGGACGGCCGGAGGCAGGTCGAAGGCATGCTCCCCGCGATTGCGCCGCGGTGCGGCCTCATTCATGGCTTTGGCGAACTGTTCGGAAGGCTGGTGAACCGACATGGATCGTTCCTTTCTGCGTTGAAAGGACCATGGCCGCACTTTTCCCCCGGAGCTTTGACCGGAATCAAATTCGCGTGCGGAAAGGCGTGAAATCCGTTTCGGCGTCGTAGACGTCGACGCCTTCGCGCCGCTTCAGCCAGCCAACGACTGCATAGGTGACGGGGGTAAGCAGCGCCTCCCAGCCGACCTTCAGCGCGAACTGGGTGGCAAGGACGATGAGCAGCGTCTGGTTATCCCACAGGCCGTAGAAAGCGAGCGGGTAGAAGAGCAGGCTGTCTATTCCCTGCCCTACCACCGTCGATCCGATCGTGCGGGTCCAGAGATAACGGCCGTTCGTCCACAGCTTCATGCGGGCGAGCACGTAGGAATTGGCAAACTCGCCCGCCCAGAAGGCGAGGATCGAAGCGAACACGATGCGCGGCACCTGCCCGAACACGGCCTCGTAGGCGGCCTGGCCCGTCCATGTGGGCGCAGGCGGCAGGGCGACGACGACGAAGGCCATGAACGCCATGAAGATGAGGGCGCCGAACCCTGCCCAGATGCAGCGCCGCGCGCGGGCATAGCCGTAGACTTCGGTCAGCACGTCGCCGAGCACATAGGAGACCGGGAAGAACAGGATGCCCGCGCCGAAGGTATAGCCCCAGACGGTGGTGAGCTTGGCCGCACCGATCAGGTTCGACAGCAACAGGATCGCGACAAAGGCCGCCATGAGAAA
>DATDNN010000225.1:0-4716 GCA_036518255.1 Allosphingosinicella sp.
GGAGGGGGTTGGCATTCTGTCCAGCATGCATAAGAGAGCGATGACTTTAAGCCTTATCGCGGCTTCCGCTGCCGCTTTTGCCTCGACGGCCACGGTCGCCGTTCAGAATGCCTTGCCCGCCTCGGTTCAGCAGGCCGTGAACGGGGCGAGCGACGCCAGCACACCCGCGGTGGCGGCGCCCGTGCAGGCGCAACAATATCTGCCCTCATCCGCCATCTCTCAGGCGCTCGCCCAGTGGAACAGCCTGCGGCAGAGCAGCAACCAGCCTTTCCAGGCCTATGCGGCCTTTCTCACCACCTATCGCGGCTGGCCGGGGGAAAACGGCCTGCGGAAGGATGCCGAAAAGGCGATCGATCCGGCGACCACGCCGCCCTCGTTGGTCGTCTCCTTCTTCCGCGTCCACCCGCCGCTCACCGCCGCGGGGCAGGCCCGCTATGCCATGGCCTTGCAGGCGATGGGGCAAGCGACTGAAGCGCGTGACGCTGCACAGAAAGCTTGGCGGATGGGCGTGCTCCCTAGCACCGATGAAGGCCGCCTGCTCGGCGCGTTCGCTACGGCCCTGACGCCCGACGTTCACGATGCGCGGATGGAAGCGCTGCTTGCGACCGGCGACCTCACGAGCGCGCTCCGCACCCTTCCCTACACGTCCACCGCCAAGCGGCCGCTCTACGACGCGCGCATCGCGCTCCAGACGAAAGCGCCTGATGCCGCTACCCGACTTGCGAGTATCGGCACGCTCGGCGCCGGCGATCCCGGACTTTTGATGGATCGCGTCAACTGGCTGCGCAATACCGGCCAGAGCCTTGCCGCGCGCACGCTCCTAGCGCAGCCGCATGGCCTTGTCCGTCAGCCGGTGAATGCCGAAAAATGGTTCGAAACGCTGCTCACGATGGCGAAGGGCGCCGCCGCCGACGGCCAGTGGATGAGCGCCTATCAGATCGCTTCCCAGGTGGATGACGCCTATCCGGCGGGCACGGACGTCAGCGACAAGAGCTATGGCGAGCGCGACGATTATACGAGCCTCACCTGGCTTGCGGGAACGGCCGCTCTCCACCGCCTTGCACGGCCCGTCGATGCGATCGGCATGTTCGAACGTTATGGCCGCGCCGCCCGCTCCCCGCAGACCCGCGCCAAGGGCTTCTTCTGGGCCGCCCGCGCCGCCACGCAGGCGGGACAGGCGGAGCGGGCCTCCTCACTTTACCAGCAAGCTTCGATTTATCCGGACCAATTTTACGGCCAGCTTGCCATGGAAAAGCTGGGCCGTCCGATACCTGCGCCCGCCGTCGTCGATGCGGTAGCTCCGACAGCGGAAGCACGCGCCGCCTTCCTGCGCCGCCCGATCGTCGAGGCGACCCGCCTTCTCGGCTATATGGGCCGCCGTGAGGATCAGTCGCTGTTCATTCGCGCCCTCTCCGAACAGCTGACGACGCCGGAGGAACATGCGCTGGCGGACGAATTTGCACGCACCATCGCGCGGCCGGACCTCGGCGTATGGGTCGCGCGCAATGCGCGGAGCCAGGGGGCAACCGTCTATACGCGGGCCAATTTCCCCACGATCGATATCCCGGCCGCGTATGCCTATCACTGGGCGCTCTCCCACGGCATTACGCGCCAGGAAAGCTCGTTCGACCGTACCGCGCAGAGCCATGTCGGCGCGCGCGGCATGATGCAGTTGATGCCGGGAACGGCGCGCGAGGTTTCAGGCAAGATCGGCATGCCCTACGACGTCAACCGCCTTACCGCCGATCCGCAATATAATGTCATGCTCGGCAGCAAATATTTCAGCGATCTCATGTCCTATTATGGCAATTTCGCGCCGCTGGCCGTGGCCGCCTACAATGCCGGGCCGGGCAATGTGAACAAGTGGATCCGCGATAATGGCGACCCCCGCCTGCCGGGCGCGGACGTAGTGCGCTGGATCGAGGATATTCCGTTCCTCGAAACCCGCAACTACGTGCAGCGCGTGCTGGAAAATGCGGTCGTCTACGACACCATTCACCCGCAACGCGCCACGTTGCAGGCCAATGCCGGCCTGTCCCGCTACCTTGGTCAGCGCATTGCCCGCTGATCGATGAACGAACGGCCGAATTACATCACGCCTGCGGGTTACAAGGCGCTGCACGACGAATATCAGCGCCTCTTCTCCACCGAGCGTCCGCAGATCGTAGAAACGATTAGCTGGGCCGCCGGAAACGGCGACCGGTCGGAAAATGGCGATTATATTTACGGCCGGAAGAAGCTGCGCGAAATCGACCGGCGGCTCGGCTGGCTGGCGAAGCGCATGAAGGCCGCCAAGGTCATCGATCCCGCCGAACAGGACAAAGGCACGGTGCTGTTCGGCGCCACAGTGATCCTGGCCGACGAGGACGATAATCAGCGTGTCGTCACATTGGTCGGCGAGGATGAGGCGGATGCCGGGTCGGGCCGGATCAGCTGGCACTCCCCCCTCGCCCGCGCTGTGCGCGGCGCTGCAGTGGGCGACGTGCGTAGGGTCAGCCTCCCCGCCGGCGAGCGGGAATATGAGGTGATTGCGATCCGGTACACCTGACGCGTCATTCCGGCGAAAGCCGGAATCTCGTGACGAGTAAGGCGCCTTTTCGCCCTGAGACCCCGGCTTTCGCCGGGGTGACGGCATGTGACAGGTTTACCCAGCCCGTGGCGGCTCGACGACCCGGATGTGCAGTTCGCGCAGCTGCTTCGGCGTCACTTCCGCAGGGGCGTTCATCATCAGATCTTCGGCCTTCTGCGTCATCGGGAACAGGATGACCTCGCGGATATTGGGCTCGTTCGCCAGCAGCATGACGATGCGGTCGATGCCTGGGGCCGAGCCGCCGTGGGGAGGCGCGCCGAACTTGAAGGCGTTGATCATGCCCGAGAAGTTCGTGTCGACATCTTCCTTGCTGTACCCGGCGATCTCGAACGCCTTGTACATGATGTCCGGACGATGATTCCGGATCGCGCCCGAGGACAGCTCCACGCCGTTGCAGACGATGTCGTACTGGTAGGCGAGGATATCGAGCGGATCCTTCGTCTCCAGCGCCTCCAGCTCGCCCTGCGGCATCGAGAAGGGATTGTGGCTGAAGTCGACCTTCTTCGCTTCCTCGTCATATTCGAACATCGGGAAATCGACGATCCAGCAGAATTCGAAGCGGTTCTCGTCGATAAGGCCAAGCTGTTCGCCGACGCGGGTGCGGGCGAGACCGGCGAGCTTCGCCGCCTGCGCTTCCTTGCCGGCGGCGAAGAAGATGCCGTCATTCGGGCCAAGGCCAAGTTCGGCGATCAGCTTGCGCGTCGCTTCCTCGCCATGATTCTTGGCGATCGGGCCGCCCAGCTCGCCATTCTTCTGGGTGATGTAGCCAAGGCCCGCATGCCCTTCCGAGCGCGCCCAGTCGTTCATGTCGTCGAAGAATTTGCGGCTCTTGTCGGCCGTGCCCGGCGCCGGAATGGCGCGAACCACGCCGCCGCCACTGACGATCTTGTCGAACAGGCCGAAGCCCGATCCCTTGAAGTGATCGGACACGTCGCTGATCAGGATCGGATTGCGAAGGTCCGGCTTGTCGTTGCCGTATTTCAGCATCGATTCCTTGTAGGGAATGCGCTTGAACGGCAGCGGCGATACGCTGCGGCCATTGGCGAATTCCTCGAACACGCCATGCAGGACCGGCTCGATCGCGTTGAACACATCGTCCTGCGTGACGTAGCTCATTTCGAAATCGAGCTGATAGAATTCGCCGGGGGAACGGTCGGCGCGGGCATCCTCGTCGCGGAAACAGGGCGCGATCTGGAAGTAGCGGTCGAAGCCCGCGACCATGATCAGCTGTTTGAACATCTGCGGCGCCTGCGGGAGCGCGTAGAATTTACCCGGGTGCACGCGGCTCGGCACCAGATAGTCGCGCGCGCCTTCCGGCGACGAGGCGGTCAGGATCGGCGTCTGGAACTCGGTGAAGCCCTGATCGATCATCCGGCGGCGGATCGAGCTGATGACGTTCGATCGAAGCACGATATTCTGGTGAATGCGGTCGCGGCGCAGGTCGAGATAGCGATAGCGGAGGCGGATATCCTCCGGATAATCGGCTTCGCCCGCGACCGGCATCGGCAGTTCCTGCGCGGCGGACTGGACGACCACATCCTCCGCATGAACCTCGATCTCGCCCGTCGCGAGATTGGGGTTTGCGGCCTCGGCGCCGCGCGCGACAACCTTGCCGGTGATCGTCACCACCGATTCGGCGCGCAAGCTATCGAGGATACGTAGCGCTTCCGTGCCCGCATTGGCGACGATCTGCGTCAGTCCGTAATGATCGCGCAGGTCGATGAAGAGGACGCCGCCATGGTCACGCTTGCGGTGGATCCAGCCGGAAAGCCTGACCTGGCTGCCGACATCCGTGGAACGGAGCTGGGCGCAAGTGTGGGTGCGATAGGCGTGCATAGGGCGCTTTCAAAAGTGAAAATGACGGAAAAATCGATGACCGCGCTTCGCAATGGAGAAGCCGCTTTGTCAAGGCGCAAGGCTCAAGCTATGAGCGGGCTGGTATGCATATTCATCCGTTGATTACAGACAGCGAATCGCTCGCCGCCCTCTGCAAACGCCTCTCCACCGCCAGTTTCGTCGCTGTCGACACGGAGTTCATGCGCGAGAACACCTATTGGCCGGAGCTGTGCCTGGTGCAGATCGCGGACGAGAATGAAGCCGCGGCCATCGATCCCTTGGCCGACGGG
>DATDNN010000226.1:0-4772 GCA_036518255.1 Allosphingosinicella sp.
TCGGCCGCGAAATCTATAGCCATCTCGAACGCGTGCTCGATCGCTATGAGGATGTGGCGAACGAGATTCAGGGCATCGTGATCGACCACGCCTGAGGATTCCGAATGGACGCGACCCTCGCCTTTCCCTTGCTTGCGGCGCTGATCGGCGTTGCGTTGCTGTTCGACTTTCTGAACGGCCTGCACGATGCCGCCAATTCAATCGCGACCATCGTGTCGACCCGCGTGCTGCGGCCGCAATATGCGGTGGCCTGGGCCGCCTTCTTCAACTTCATCGCCTTCCTCTTCTTCGGCCTTCACGTCGCCGAGACGATCGGCAAGGGCATCGTCGATGCGAGCGTGATCGATCCGCAGGTGATCTTCGGCGCCTTGATGGGGGCTATTCTCTGGAACGTCATCACCTGGGTGCTCGGCATCCCGTCCTCGTCGAGCCATGCGCTGATCGGCGGGCTGCTCGGCGCGGGTATCGCCAAGGCGGGGATCAGCGTTGTCGTGTGGGACGGCGTCATCAAGACGAGCGTCGCGATCTTCCTGTCGCCGACGATCGGCATGTTCGTTGCCCTGCTCCTCGTGCTCATCACCTCATGGCTCATGCGGCGGGTGCCGGCCAACGAGGCGGACCGGCGTTTCCGGCGGCTGCAGCTCGTCTCGGCCTCGCTCTATTCGCTCGGCCACGGCGGCAATGACGCGCAGAAGACGATGGGGATCATCGCCGTTCTGCTCTTCTCGCAAGGCATGCTCGGCAGCGAATTCCACGTGCCCTTCTGGGTGGTGATCAGCTGCCAGGCTGCGATGGGGCTCGGCACCTTGATGGGCGGCTGGCGCATCGTTCACACGATGGGATCGAAGATCACCCGGCTAACGCCCGCGCAGGGCTTCTGCGCGGAAACCGGCGGCGCGATCATGCTGTTCGCGGCGACCTGGCTCGGCATTCCCGTATCGACCACCCACACGATCACCGGCGCTATCGTCGGCGTCGGCTCGGCGCGGCGGGTTTCGGCGGTGCGCTGGGGCGTTGCGAGCAATATCGTTGTGGCCTGGGTCATCACCCTGCCCGCCGCCGCCTTGATCGGCGCGGGCTTCTACTGGCTCAGCCTGCTGTTCTGATCAGCATTCCACCACGTTGACCGCGAGGCCGCCCAAGGACGTTTCCTTGTAACGCTCGTTCATGTCGAGGCCGGTCTTGCGCATCGTTTCGATCACCTGGTCGAGGCTGACGCGGTGGGTGCCATCGCCGATGAGGGCGAGGCGCGAGGCTTCGAGCGCCTTCACCGCGCCGACCGCGTTCCTTTCGATGCACGGCACCTGGACTAGGCCGCCGACCGGATCGCAAGTGAGGCCGAGATTATGCTCCATGCCGATTTCAGCGGCATTTTCCACCTGCTGCGGCGTACCGCCAAGCGCGGCGGTGAGACCCGCCGCCGCCATCGAACAGGCGACGCCGACCTCGCCCTGGCAGCCGACTTCCGCGCCGGAAATGGAGGCATTTTCCTTGAACAGCGAACCGATGGCGGCGGCGGTTAGGAGGAAGGTGCGGACACCGTCCGCCGAGGCTTGCGGCGTGAAGCGCTGATAATAACGCAGCACCGCCGGGACGATGCCGGCCGCGCCATTGGTGGGCGCGGTGACGACGCGGCCGCCTGCCGCATTCTCCTCATTCACCGCCAGCGCCCAGAGGTTCACCCAGTCAATGACGGTGAGGGGATCGGACAGCGCGCGCTCCGCTTTCTCGGTGAGGAGGCGATAGAGGCCGGGCGCCCGGCGCTTCACATTGAGGCCGCCTGGCAGGATCCCGTCCGCGCCGATGCCCCGATCGATGCAGGCCGACATGGCGGCGGATATCGCGTCGAGCCGGGCGACGATCTCCCCCTCCGGCAGCGCCGCGCGTTCGTTGGCGAAGGCGATCTCGGCGATGGTCAGCCGCTCGCGTTCAGCGATGGCGAGCAATTCGGCGCCGGAGTGATAATCGTAGGGCAGATCCCATCCGCCTTCGGGCGGCGCGTTGCGGGCGATGGCGGCTTCATCCACGATGGCCCCGCCGCCGACCGAATAGAAGACGGCTTCGGCCAGCATGCCGCCCCCCGCATCGAAAGCGGTGAAGCGCATGCCGTTCGAATGGTGGGGCAGGCGTTCGCGCTGGAGAAAACGGAGGTCGCGATCCTCGTCGAACGCGATATCCTGCGTTCCGCCGAGCCGGAGCCGCCCGCTCGCGCGTACCGCTGCGACGATGGCCTCGCCCTCGTCGGGACAGAGATTGTCGGGCTCCTTGCCGCTGAGGCCGAGGAGAATGGCGCGGTCGGTGGCGTGGCCCTTGCCGGTGAGGGCGAGCGAGCCGTAGAGATCCGCCGCGACACGCGCCACGTGATCGAGGCGGTCTTCGGCACGAAGCGTCTCGACAAATCGCGCCGCGGCCTTCATCGGTCCCATTGTGTGCGAACTCGATGGCCCGACCCCGATCTTGAAGAGATCGAAGACGCTCGAAACCACAGCCATTCTCCTCTCATGCGCGGATATGTCCGCTTATCACCCTGGGCATGACGCCCGCGTGAACCGTTGGCAAGCGCTGGTGCGATGATCGACGCCGCCAAGCCCTTCATTCTGTTCGACGATGCGCGCGCGGGCGGCGGGCCGGGGCGGCTCTATGCCGATCCGGTGGAGATCGTCGAAACGCGGGATCCTTCAGAGGTGCACGCCTGCCTCGCGCGGCTGAGGACGGCGCAAACGGGTGGCCTCCACGCGGCCGGTTTCCTGTCCTACGAAGCGGGCCTGGCGCTGGAGCCCCGTCTCGTGCCGCTTGCCGCTTCTCCCCCCGCAGGCGCGCCGCCGCTCCTCTGGTTCGGCCTGTTCCGGGAGGCGGCGATCGCCGATGCGGCCAATCTGCTGCCCCCGGCGGGCGGAAGCGCCGGAACGCCCGCGCCCGCACTCGACGAGGCGACTTATGCCGCCGCGCTCGGGCGGGTAAAGGAGCATATCCTGGCCGGGGACATCTATCAGGCGAACCTCACCTTCCAGAATGCGGTGGCTGTCGAGGGCGATCCGCTGGCGCTTTATGCCGCGATCCGCGGCCGGGCGCGCGCGGGCCATGGCGGCATCGTCCATACCGGCGCCCACTGGCTCCTCTCCTTCTCGCCCGAACTCTTCTTCACGCTGGAGGGCCGCCGGGTCGTCACCCGGCCGATGAAGGGAACGGCGCCGCGTCATGCCGATCCGGGCGAGGACCGGGCCGCGGTCGAGGCGCTGCGGTCCGATCCCAAGCAGCGCTCCGAAAATCTGATGATCGTCGATCTGCTGCGCAACGATCTGTCGCGCATCGCCCGGCCGGGCACCGTGAAAGTGCCTGCCCTCTTTACGGTCGAAACCTATCCGACCGTCCACCAGATGACCTCCACTGTCGCGGCCGAGACGGAGGACGGTATCGGCGCCTTCGACATCATCAAGGCGATCTTCCCCTGCGGATCGATCACCGGCGCGCCCAAGATCCGGGCGATGGAGATCATCGCGCAGGTCGAACAGGGGCCGCGCGGCGCCTATACCGGCTCGATCGGCTGGGTGGAGCCCGGCGGCGATGCCAGCTTCAACGTCGCCATCCGCACCTTGACCCTCGCTGCGGGCGCGCGCATGGCATCCTTGGGGCTCGGGTCGGGTATCGTGGCGGACAGCAATGCCGCCGGCGAATGGCGCGAATGCCTGTCCAAGGGGGCCTTTGTGTGCGTGCGTAATGACTGATTTCGATCTTATCGAGACGATCCTCTTCGATCCCGATGAAGGCGTCGTCGATACCGAACGCCATCTTGGCAGGATGAAGGCAAGTGCGGCGGAACTCGGCTTCGCCTTCGACCGCCATGCCGCCCGCAACGAGCTTCAGGCCGCGACCTTCCGCCTCAAAGGTCGGCATCGCATCCGCCTCCTCCTGTCGCGCGGCGGGCATATCGCCATCGAGGGCGGGCCCGTGTCCGCCAATCCCGACGAAGCGCAGGTGACACTCGCGCCGCTTCCGGTTGCTTCGGACGATTTCCGCTTGCGCCACAAGACGACAGACCGGCGCTTCTACGATGACGCGCGGATCGCGGGCGGCACGTTCGAGACTTTGTTCTTCGACAGCCAGGGCTTCCTGACCGAAGGCAGCTTCACCAACCTGTTCGTGAAACGGGGGTCAAGGCTCCTCACGCCGCCTCTTTCGCGCGGATTGCTGCCGGGCATTCTCCGCCAGCGGCTTATCGAGGAAGGGCGCGCCGAAGAGGCCGATCTGCGGCCGGAGGATCTTTCCGGCACCTTCTATATCGGCAACGCGCTTCGGGGTTTGATACCGGCAAGGCTGGTTTAAAGAGATTGAGGTGAACCAGCGCTCCGGCGAAGGCCGGAGCCCAGCGGCGCGTTCCGTGCGCCTGGACCCCGGCCTTCGCCGGGGAACATATGCTTTGAAGGTCAGGCAGCGATCGGGAAGCGGAGCAGCCGGTCCGACACCGGCACCAGCGCTTCGGCCGGGCCGCCCACCGCCTTCACGATTTCCGGATGTGCGGCGTCGAGGCCGCCGGTCAACGCGCCGAAGGCCGGCAGGATGATCTTGCGGTCCGTCGCGACGAAGCAGCGCCGCGACACTCGCCGCCCGCGCGAGGTGACGCGCAATTTGGGATGGAAGTGGCCGGACAGTTCGGGGCGCGTCTCGCGCGGGTCGGCTTCATGGCGCAGGACGAGCCCGTCCACTTCGGCCTCCTCGACGATAGTTCCGCCGCAATGATCGGCGAAGCCCGGATCGTGATTGCCGAGGATCCA